>PNNU01000020.1 GCA_013824385.1 Anaerolinea sp. | reverse complement strand
TTCTGGGCGTTGTTTCTTCATTAAACCCTCTTGCGATTGATGATTGCATCGGTCATGCTTGCGATTCGTGCCATGAATTTTACATCATGAACCCGCAAGATGTTTGCGCCACGCAGGATTCCAACCGTGCAAGCGGCGGCAGTACCTTCCAGCCTTTCCTCAGGCGGGAGGTTTAGCGTGTAGCCAATAAAAGATTTGCGCGAAGCCCCCAGCAGCACAGGGTAGCCGAGCGCCCTGATCTCATCCAACCGATTGATCAGATCCAGGTTTTGTTCCACTGTCTTGCCGAACCCGATGCCCGGATCGAGGATGATTTGTTCATCCTTCACACCCGCAGCATGGGCGAGGGTGACGCTTTCAAGCAATTCTTTTTTCACATCTTCAAGCAGGTTTTCGTAAGGCACACCGATATAGCGGCCGCCCAGGTGTTTCTGCAGTTCGGCTTGGGATGGTTTGCTGCGGTTGTGCATGAGTACGATGGGTGTTTTGAATTTGGCGGCTACTTCCGCCATGCGCGGATCGGCGCGCAGCCCCCACACATCATTGAGCCAGGAGGCGCCGGCCTTTAATGCAGCTTCGGCTACTTCGGCTTTGTAAGAATCAATTGAAATAGGTTCATCAAAACGTTGGTGAAGCGCTTCTATTACCGGAATCACCCGATCAAGCTCTTGTTGTAAACTGACAATTTCAGCTCCAGGCCGTGTGCTTTCGCCGCCTACGTCCAGAATATCTGCACCATCGTTGAGCATGCTTTCTGCCCGACTCATGACGGCAGATAATATGTCGGATTCTTGCAGCATCCCGTCTCCCGAGAAGGAATCCGGTGTGATGTTGAGAATCCCCATGATTAAGGTTTTGGAGGATGAATTCAACATTTCAATCATGTTCACTTTATACTTTCAGGGTTGATTTTGAAAATACCTGCTTGATCCACATTTTGTAAATGATCTGACACCGTATTTTTTGTTCCCGTGATGATCAGATCAGGTTCGATTTCTGCCAGCGGCAGGAGAACAAATCCGCGTTCCAACATGCGCGGATGCGGAATAACCAGATCCGCAGTGGTGATGATTTGGCTACCAAATAACAAAATATCAATATCAATTAAGCGAGGCCCGTTTATAAAGTTTTTGATCCGCCCCATTTCTTGCTCAATACCTTTTATAAAAGTTAATAATTCATGCGGATTCAAGGTGGTCTTTCCACGGATTACCTGGTTGAGAAAAACAGGCTGCTCAATGAATCCCCAGGGCGGGGTTTCGTAAATGCTTGAAGTTTTATTAATCGTCACTTGCTTGGATAACTCTTTCACGGCCTGGTGCAGGTTGGCACATCGGTCTCCAAGGTTCGAGCCGAGCGCCAGCGTCACGCAGGTTTTGTCACTGATCACCAGGTTCATGCTCCGCGCATTATGTTGATTAAATCGGCCAGTAAACCGTATGCCGTGGTTTTTGGGCCGGGGTTACTTTCAAGTATGCCCAGACCTGGCAGGGTATCCAACTCAAATTGGACGAATGAACTGGTGCCGTTCACACTATAAAGCGGACTGGTCGGACCCACGCGTTGCGGTTCAACCGAGGTTTCAATACCGCTTTCTGTGCGTTTAGCGGTGCAGACCAGCTTCCAGCGTTCACCTGCGATAAGGGCTTGCTGGATCATGGCGGGGGTCAAACCGCTGATGCCTGTACGTTTGATCTGGTCGGGTTTGATTGAACAGCCCATTAATACATTGCACAGGGCTGAGACTTTTATTGCCGCGTCCCAGCCGTCAATATCCGCGGCAGGGTCAGTTTCGGTGATGCCAATGGATTGCCCATAATCAACGGCTTCTTCAAAATCTTTACCTTGTTCCATCAACTCAATTAATAAATTGGTGCAAGAGTTTAAGATGCCTTGAAAGCCCTTAAGTTCAATGGCCGGCAGAGGACCGCGGAACAATGAAAAGATGGGCGCTCCATCCATGACAGCGGACTCAAAAAGAAAACGCCGCTGCATTTTTTCAGCCAGTTCCGAAAGTTCAATATAAGCGTGAGCCACTGGGCCCTTATTCGCGGTGATGGCGTGAATCCTCGATTGCAAGGCGGTTTTGATGTGGTCGGTGGCAGGCTGCCCCGTATGATGATTGACTGGGGAATTTTCAAAGAGTACATCAGCCTGACAGGTTTGGATGAATTCAATGATGGATATCGGTTGTGGGATGGTTGAAAGTACATCCAGGTTTTTCCCTGACTCTGATAAAACAACGGCTTTTTGGGTATCAAGACCTGACGAGTTGATTGCCATACCGTGACGTCCAGTTGCAATGCCTGTAACAATGGGGTTAAAACCAAATTCATTATTTAATATGTCCCGTTTGGCATCCAGCAGTTGAACCAATGCTTTGCCAACGTTTCCAAACCCAATCAATGCCAGCTTTACTTCTTTCATGATTCCCCTTCCTGATATTACTAAAAACTAAAAATCATTCATTTATTGTGGCAGGTTGAAAACTATCCGAGTTTTCCGTCTTGCCATTGGATGGATTCCACCTGCAAGTGATAACCCAGATACAAGGGTAAATTGTTTTCAATCTGTTTTACACTTCCCGTGGTGATCAGGCGAATTTCAGAGCTTGTTTTTCCATCGGCAAGCCAGCCGTGTTCGGCAAGCAGACGCTGTGTTTGACGCGCGATGGCCGGCGCCGGGTCGATCACACGCACGTTTGGCCCGACAATTTCCTGGATGAGCGGAATTACAAATGGATAATGTGTGCAGCCAAGCACTACGGTATCAATCTTCTGTGCAAGCATGGGGCGCAAGGCGCTTTCAAGAATCCGTCTTGTTTCTGATCCCGACAAATCCCCTTTTTCAATCTGGCTGACTAATCCGGGGCAGTGGTTTTGCAGAAGAGTGACGTTTTTTGCAAAGCGTTCAACCACCGAGTTATATACATCCGTATGGAAGGTGGCATATGTAGCCAGCACGCCTACCACTCCTGATTTGGTTTGTTCGGCAGCAGGTTTGACTGCAGGTTCCATGCCGACGAAAGGCGTTTCAGGGAATTCCTTACGCAGATAGGCAAGAGAGGCAACCGAGGCTGTGTTGCATGCCACTACAATGAGCCTGGCTCTTTGATTGATCAAAAAACGGGTGATTTCTTTGGTAAAACCGCGCACCTCTTCAAGCTTGCGTACGCCATAAGGCACGTGAGCCTGATCCGCCAGATAAACGACTGGATGCCCCGGCATTTGTTCGCGGATGGCACGCAGGATGGTGAGACCACCGACGCCTGAATCGAGCATACCTATGGTTGTGATCATTTCTTCTCCCGGTTATTCTTGACAAGCAGCCGTAAAAGCTTTGAAAATATCAAGTTGCGTTCGAATGGCCAATAGGCATTCAGGGTGCCATTGCATACCAATTACACCAAATGAATTACCTGCGGTCAGCTCAACTGCTTCTATTAAACCATCAGTTGAGCGTGCTGTCACCCTCAAATTGGGTGCAGCAATTTGAACGGCCTGGTGGTGAAAACTATTTACTGAAAATCTTCTTTGGCGGATGATCTTGCCGAGCTTTGAATTTGGATCCAATTCTACTTCGTGAACCAGGGTATCGCGGTTATTCTCATCTGGTGAGTTGTGGATGATGTCTGTATCGAATTGTTCAGGAATATGTGTGTAGAGAGTTCCACCCAACGCCACATTGATCAGTTGCATGCCGCGGCAGATGCCAAGGACTGGTTTCTCATCCTTGATCGCGCTTTTCAACAACCCGATTTCAAGTTGATCACGTTCTTCGCAAACCCCTTCAATACTGGAGTGCGGCGCACCATTGAAAAGGTGATAATCCACGTCGCCTCCACCTGAGAACAGCAGTCCATCCACTTGATCGAGGATTCTGAGGGTTTGCGAAGTTGGAAGTTCAATGGGGATCAGTAAGGGCAAGCCGCCTGCGCGGACAATAGCCTCTGCATACGCGGATGGGTTTTGATTGTAATATCGATGATTTTTTTGGATACGACTGACGGTGATGCCAATAATCGGAGGTGTCATGGTTTTCTCCTGGCGCATCTCATTAAGAACAAAGGGCGCAACCTCGGCGTTGGTTGCACCCTGAAAAAATCAACGGGTCAGAAACTAATTGAATTTCTGTTTAAGGCGTGCGCTCTTGCCTGAGCGTTCGCGCAGGAAGTACAAGCGGGCACGGCGAACCTTGCTGTGCCGTTCCACCACAACTTTATCGATGCGGGGTGAACGAAGCAAGAAGGTACGTTCCACACCAATGCCATTGCTGGCAACACGGCGCACAGTAAATGTGGAATTGTTTCCACAATTGTGCATGTAGAGGACAACACCCTTGAATTCCTGAATACGTTCGCGGGCGCCTTCCTTGATTTTCACATGAACGCTAACGGAATCACCAGTTCGGAGTTCCGGAATGTTCGGGTTAACGGGAGCATCATAGGCTTTTAATAAATCGCTCATTTTCTACACCTGACCTTTTTTTTTCCTGCCGTTTGAACGGCGCGAAGCAAAATTATACCACAAGGTTTCAAAAATATTGAAGAATTCATTAATCAAATTTTAAAACCCCAATAATGGTTTTTATTGGTAAAATTCATGCGCAATTGTATAGTCATGATATTATTTTTATTATACCGTTGAGAGGATCTCCCCGGTGGAATTTGAGAGTTACTATGGTGAAAGACAAGAAATACATAGGTATTGATATTGGGGGCACTCAGCTGCGTGCCGCTCTTTACCCTGAAGAGGGGATAGAACCCATTAAAAAGAAAATTATCGCCACGCATAACGGCGATGAAAAACCTGAAGACCGATTAAACGATCTGATTGGTGAGATCTGGCCGGATGAAGGCGGCGTGGAACGTATTGGCATCGCCGTTCCTGGCCCGGTGGACCCTAAAAACGGTATTGTCTATAAAGCTTCCAATGTGAGAGGTTGGATTGATATTCCCCTCGGTCCATTGGTTGAGAAACGCCACAAAACTCCTATTATTCTTGGTAATGATGCCAATCTGGCCGCGCTTGGTGAATGGAAGTACGGCGCCGGGGTCGGGCATCATGATCTGATCTATCTCACCATCAGCACCGGAATTGGCGGCGGATTTATTATTGATGACCGCATGTTGGTAGGCCCGCAAGGAATCGCCGGCGAAGTGGGGCACATAACTGTGCTGCCAGACGGTCCACTTTGCGGCTGCGGTCACCGCGGACATTTGGAATCCGTTTCTTCAGGTACCGGCATCGCCAATTATGTAGAGCGAAGATTAAAAGAAGGCGCAAAATCGATCCTTTCGCTTGACCCTCAAAAACCGAACTCAAGACAGATTGCAGAAGCTGGCGCTCAGGGTGATCCGCTAGCAGTCGAAGCCTTTGAATATGCCGGAGTTTTTCTGGGACGGGCAATTACTGATTTACTGCATCTCTTCAACCCCACCATTGTTGTACTTGGCGGTGGTGTAACCAATGCCCGCGACTTGTTCCTGAATCCGGTGAAGCGAACTATAAACGAAAGCGTGATGACCCCGGCATATAACGCTGAATTGCAGATCTGCTATGCCAAATTGGGAGACCAGGCTGGCCTGGTGGGTGCTTTGGCGCTTGCAAGAGGATAAAAATAGTTTATAAATACAGAAAAACCGGCGTATTGCCGGTTTTTTTTTACTACTTTCGTGCATTCATCGCGTTCATGAGTTCAGAAGTTCTTTCAGTGCTTCGAGGGCTGCCTGGGGGTCTTGCGCCTTGATTCCACGGATGGGGATGTTCACGCCCTGATCGGCGCATTCTTCCTTGAATATCTTAATGAAGATGCCGCTGCCGGCGGTCTCTTTGCCGTCCTCCCATGTACTTTCAACGCCGCAGGTGGGCGAATCATTGATACCCAGCATACCGATGATATTAAAACCATTGAGCTGGTACTGCTTGATCTGATAGATAAGATCGTATGAGATTTTTCCGCACAACACTTTGGGTACTGTTTTATTCATCAATGCACCCACACGCGTGTCTTCGGATTCGATGGTTGTGTCTTTGTTTTTTTCGGCTTGACGATCCAAACCAAGGTATTGCAGCTCGGGGCAAGGCATTTGGATGACGCCAACCCCGGCATCCAACAAGGCTTGCGTGACTTCTCGCATCGCACCTGGGTAATGAGCGCAGCGGTCAATTTTGGCATTTTGGTTCAAAATACAATGCGCCACAAGGATCACTTTTTTACTGCGTGAATCTGTGAACATGGATTCCTCCAATTAATCAGGTTTCAAATTGTATTATAAAGGAAGCCCGGAATTAGCGGCATCCTTTTTTTGAAGCTTGATTACTGACTTATGCCTGGAGCAGGGGTAGAATATTCTTGTCGATTTCTGCATCCGTTGTGGAGGGCTTAATTCCTTTATGCAGAGACCATTCCTCAAGGTGTTCGGATTTTTGTCCGGGAGCAATCTCCACCATTGGGCCAAGGGTTTCAACTTCGAGCATATTCTGATCGGTGTAGGTTTCAAAATTGCAGTTCATATCAGGGTAAGTGAAAGAGGGATTGTAACCAAATTTCTTAATGAAGACTTCACTTCCGTTTTGATAGGCTGCCCAGCCGAATGTATTCAAGGAGCCAATCTTTTGGCAGGAACTCAAAGAACTGTCCTGTTTAAGAGAATAATATTTATCACCCCATATCCAGCGCGGATCATCCATTTTGGTAAAACCCCACAATGTCAAAGTGTGAGTTGGGATTAGTCGATCATCATGGCTGATTTTCGGTGGGTGGGGCACGATTACCTTACCGCCGGCTTTCATCACGGTCAGCGCCCACATCGATAGCGGAATCGGCCATAATCCACGGTTGACCATGGTGTGATTGACTTTTACTTTGGCCTCAGATTCAGACAGATGAATCTCAACTATTTTTTGAATACCGTTGGCTTCAACGGGCGCCGTAAACCTTGCGCCATCTTTAAGCAGCTTTACTTGAACAGGAAAATTATCAGGGACATAAGTGCGTACGATATCTTCGGGAGCGTGCCAAAGGCGGTGTCCACCGTAGGTACGCCATTTATCACCACCGGTTTGACCGGCATCCTCTTTATTTTCATAGAGCAGATTTTCTCCACCTTTGAAGGCCAAATGGATGATCCTGGGGCCAACATCCGTGAGGACAATTAATTCGATCAGATTGTTGCTGACCTTTATACAATTGGACCAACCATGATATGCAACTTTTTCTATCGCCACCATTGTGTCACCTGCCTTATTTATGTTTGATTTGACCAATTCTATCATTTATTGAAAATCAATCGAATCAATAATGGACTCGATTTTGTGCTTTTTACCAATAACCGGACTATTTGTTCTTTTATTGGTTTTTAAGGCCATATTTATTTCGATATTACTTTTCTTGTTGTATAACCTTAATATATATTAACTGTCGTTACATTGAGTTATTATGTTTCCTTCTCCGGGAAAAATGTCGCGAAAATCCTTTCTTGGAATGTCAACTGTAACGTGCATTGATCCTGGCAATTATTTGCTTTATTAATTCATTACCGGCCATTCAACTATAAAGGCGAATATTTAAAAGCAAAGCAGATCTTTCCTGTTCAGGAAGGATATAAGCTATTTTGAAAATTGCATATCCGTTGGAAGCCGTCATATTCAAAGTTTATTAGTACTCAAAATTAGTGTATTCGGGAGGAAACATGAACAAGACTAACATCCGTAAGATTGACTCGCTTTCTGTTAAATTGACGGCATTATTACTCATCATATCCATACCGCCAGTATTACTACTAGCGGTTCTTTTTTATCTGCGCAGTAGTGCGATTCTTTCGGATCGCATTCAACAGGGTTTCTTGCAATCCGCGAGCTCTCAAAGCCAATATATTGACCAATGGATCCGCGAAAGATTGGATGATATGGTGGTGGTGGCTGGCACAGCCAGAGTGCGCACCATGGACCCTGTAAAAATTGCAGAATCTGACAAGCAGTACTTTGACCAGTGGGGTTATTACGAAAACATGGGAGTGTATGCTCCTGATGGAAATTCTGTTTATCGCACAGATGATAAACAGATGGATATATCAGGTGAAAGTTATTTTCAACAGGCAATTAATGGTGAGAATGTAATATCTGAACCTTTCGTATCTTCTGATTCAAATCAAGTTGTTTTTGCTGTAGCTACACCAATAATTCTTGAGGGAAAAATCCTTGGGGTTCAGGCAGGCACGCTCTCGTTGGTTTCATTTGACAAGCTGCTTTCTGAACTGAATCAAGGTTCTACCGGAGAAGCTTACTTGATTGGTAAAGATGGAAAAGTATTAACTCCACTTCTGTTTTCGGAGCAATTGTTAAACTCGGGTGCCATAAAAACTCGACCCGAATTGGAATTGACTGTAAATTCAAAGGGAGCCGCCAATGCTCTCGCCGGTGAATCTGGATCACTGGAATACATCAATTATGTAGGAGAAAAAGTAATCGGCGCCTTTGCACCTATCCCTTCTACAGGATGGGGTTTTCTGGTGGAGCAAAGCACATCTGAAGCAACTTATGAGATTGTTACGCTTCGCAACCTGGTGTTTATCGTAACAATAATCCTGGCCATCATCGTCCTCGTGTTGGGCATTTTTATCACACGCAGCATAACCACTCCCCTGGAATTAGTGGCTTATGAGGCGGCAAGTGTGGCTGAAGGTAATGTCAATAGTGATATTGACGAGAAAAACAGAGATAAAGTCCGAAAACGCAAAGATGAAATTGGAAACATTGGCAAAGCCTTTGATAGTGTTACGGAGTATTTGCGCAATATGGGTGAGGCTGCCAATCGCATAGCTCAAAAAGATCTTTCGGTGACAATTACACCTCACTCTGAAAAAGACACGCTTGGAGTTGCTTTTTCCACCATGGTTACCAGCTTACGCAAGACGGTAGGATTGGTTGCTGATAACGCCAATTCTCTTGAATCCGCAGCTACAATGCTCTCGGCGGCAGCCGACCAGGCGGGAAACGCCACCAACCAGATCGCAGTAACGATCCAACAAGTGGCCAGGGGAACGACCGATCAGGCATCAGCCATCAGTAAAACGGCTTTAGCGGTTGAACAAATGTCTAATGCGATTAATGCCGTGGCAAAAGGGGCTGATGAGCAAAGCAAATCAGTTTATCAAGCTTCAACTGTAACTGAACAAATTAACAATGCCATTCAACAAGTTGCAGGAAACGCAGCATCGGTATCTACAGAATCAGCCAACGCCGCGGAAGCAGCCAACAAAGGATCGTTGACCGTTGAACAAACCTTGGATGGAATGCAGGCAATCAAAAATAAAGTGGGTGTCTCTGCAGAAAAAGTTCAAGAGATGGGTATACGATCAACCGAAATTGGCAAGATTGTCCAGACTATCGAAGAGATTGCCTCTCAAACCAATCTATTGGCCTTAAATGCTGCCATCGAAGCTGCCAGAGCAGGAGAGCACGGCAAAGGCTTTGCAGTTGTGGCGGATGAAGTGCGCAAACTTGCAGAAAGGTCTTCTTTGGCCACCAAAGAAATCGGCAGTTTGATCAACGGAATACAAAAAACTGTGGCTGAAGCAGTGACCGCCATGGAAGAGGGAACAAAAGAAGTTGAACTTGGGGTTTCAAGCGCTAATGAAGCAGGAAACGCGCTCTCCGAGATACTTGCCGCGGCTCAAGCAGTCAATACGCAGGCTAATCTGGCCTCCGAAGCCAGTGCCAGAATGCGGGCGGCTTCTGAAGAATTGGTCGCGGCTGTAGATTCAGTCTCTGCTGTAGTAGAAGAAAATACAGCATCCACTACCCAAATGGCACAGAATTCTGACCAGGTAAGTTCAGCAATTGAGAGCATTGCCAGTGTTAGTGAAGAAAACAGCGCGGCCATTGAACAAGTAAGCGCAAGTACTGAAGAGATGAGTGCCCAGGTTCAAGAAGTAACTGCTTCAGCCCGCTCTCTTGAAGGTATGGCACAATCCTTAAAAGAATTGGTAGCTCAGTTTAAACTAGAAGAATGAACCAGGTTTTTCTACATTTGTAGCAAACCTAATACCTTTCTACATAAAATCGGAATGCTGCCCGTATAATGTTAACTATATGATACCGTTACGTGTTCTTTTCATCGAAGATTCCGAACTTGATGCAGGCTTAATTCTCAGGCATCTGGAAAAGGCTGGATACGCCATTACGATGATGCGGGTTGATAATGAACCCGAATTAAAAATCGCGCTTAACGAACCGTGGGATATTATCATTGCTGATTATCAATTGCCGCAGTTTAATGCTCCTGATGCATTGGCTATGCTTCAAGAAACAGGCAAGGATATCCCCTTTATAGTTGTTTCAGGCGCAGTTGGTGAAGAGACTGCTGTTGCCTTGATGAAATCAGGGGCTCGTGATTATGTTATGAAAGATAATCTATCACGGCTGCCGCCTGTTATCGAGAGAGAACTGATTGAAATGGAGGTCAGACACTCTCAGAAACAAGCGCATGATGCACTCCTGGAAAGTGAACAGCATCTGCGAAATTCGCAGCAAGTTGCCCATGTTGGAAATTGGATTATTAATATGACTACTGGCCAAGAAACATGGTCAGATGAAATGTTTAGAATCTTTGGCTTGGACCCTCAAAAAACACATGGTGATCTTCATAAAATATGGGAAAACGCCATTCATCCAGAAGACAAAGAGCAATTTAGAGGGTTTGCTCATATAAACAACACCCACAATAAAAAAGGTGAGGTAGATTGTCGCATTATCAGACCTGACGGTTCAATCAGACACATCCTGGTTCAATCTGGAGGGGCCAAGTTTGATTCATCCGGGCAGTTGATCCAATTTACGGGTGTGGTTCATGATATATCTGATCGTAAAAGAATTGAACTCGATCTGGTCGAAAAAATTATTGAGAGCCAAAATCGCGCTCAGGAACTCGAAACGATTACTTTTGTGTCATCAAGAATGCGGCAGGCAAATAATCGCAAAGAATTGGTCACCATTATTCTTGAAGAGCTGACGAAACTGTTACAAGCTGATCATGCAGCGATTGCTTTTGTGGAAGGTGATTTTCTGCTTACTGAATTGCAAATGAGTAAAAACCAAATTATTCCAATTGATACAAGAGTGAAAATTGGCAAACAATTCAAAAAAATTCTTGATGAAAGAAGAATTGGCTTTTTTGAAAAGATTCATTCTCAAGCTTTTCGAGAAATTCCGCCGTGGTTGTATGGAAACGGTCCCCGTCCCTCATCTATGATTTCTTATCCGATCATTAATAAAGATCAGATTATGGGCCTCATATATATGGATTTTGCAACTCCGACGGTTTTTAATATTGAACAACGAAGTCTTGTAAACACAATTGCAGACATGGCCGGAAATGCATTAAATCGTATGGCGGCCACTCAGGAGCTTGAAGCGATGGTTCGCCTGCGCGAACGTGAACTTGAAAGTATTTATAAAGTCACATCCTCTGCCAGCGCCACATTAGACATTAATCATGCTTTACGCCAGGCACTTGGATTGACTCTAGAAGCGGTCCATACTAAAAGTGGTGCCATTTTTCTTGTTCAAGACCTTGACCCGAAGCTGAATCTAATTTCCTATCAATTGGAAGATTTTATCCCTGTGGATTTTCTCAACCAATCTATGATTTGTAAAATTCTTGAAAAAGTGATCCAACAAAAAAAGTCACTTATGATTTCCAACTTAGATAAATTTGATACCAAAGAAACCCGGAACAATCTCCCTTCGGAGTTATCTTTGATTGGGCTGCCCATGAGGGCTCAAGATAGAGTAGTGGGCGTTCTGATGGTGATCCACAAAAATGAAGATCAAATAATTTTACAAGAGATGACTTTGTTATCGTTTATTGCAGACCATTTAGCGTTAGTGGTCGAAAACTCAAGATCATACAAACGTGCTGAAAGGGTGGCTATTCTTGAAGAACGCTCGCGATTGGCGCGAGAACTTCACGATTCTGTAACTCAATCACTTTATAGTGCCAGTTTATATTCTGCCGGTGCATGTCGCTTTTTTGGACAGCAGAAATATTCTGAAGTCGATAACTATTTATCTCAGATTGGGGATTTAACTCAACAAGCATTAAAAGATATGCGTTTGTTGGTGTATGAATTGCGTTCCCCTGAACTAAAACAAAACGGATTGTTGGGCTCCTTGCAAAATCGTCTTGATGCAGTTGAACGGCGTTCAAATATTGAAGCTGAAATCCATACAGAAAATATTGGGTTGTTGCCAGAAGCAGTTGAAGAAAACCTTTATCGGATTGCCATAGAATCACTCAATAATTCATTAAAATATGCCCAGGCTACGCGGATTTCTATTGAGCTGATTCAAAAAAATAAAGCGATCATATTTGCAATAAAAGATAATGGGGTTGGTTTTTCGATCGAAGAAGGACTGCATAATGGTGGAGTTGGGCTTGCCACCATGCGAGAACGCGCTGAGCGAATTAACGGAACATACCAGATTTTTTCATCCAAAGAGACAGGGACGAGAATCGAAGTCAAGTTTTCGATCAATTAATGGTCAGGAATTATTGAGGGACGGGATGGGAAAAATTCGATTACTACTTGCAGATGACCACAAGATGGTTAGAGAAGGTTTAAAAGCTTTTTTTGCACCAACTGATGATTTTGAAGTGGTGGCTGAAGCATCTGATGGTATCGAAGCCGTAGAAAAAGCCAGCCAAACCTTGCCAGATGTCATTCTTCTTGACTTGATTATGCCTAATATGGATGGTATCGAGGCAGCAATTAGAATCAAAAAGAAGCTTACTGATGCAAAAATAATTATTATTACCAGTTCGCTTGAAGAAACCCAAGTGATAGCCTCAATTAAAGCTGGCGCATCTGGCTACCTGTTGAAAGACTCCTCCCCGCTTGAAATTGAAGATGCAATAAAAAAAGTGGCCCGCGGCGAAACGGCTTTTCCGTCTCGTATAACCAATATCATGGTAAAAGAATTAAACAAGCCGTCAAAACCACCCTCAAAATGTACCACCCTGACGGATCGGGAAACCGAGATACTTAAGCTAATTGCCAACGGCATGTCAAACCAGGAGATTGCAGATCAATTATTCTTAAGCGTCTGGACAGTTCGCACCTATGTGACCGGCATCCTCGATAAATTGCAAGTCGATAATCGAACGCAGGCTACGCTCTATGCGTTGCGTGAAGGCTTGGTAAATCTCGATTAAACTACTGTTGATCAGTAATACTATTAAGTTGGCAAAAAGACTGTAAAAAACAGTCTTTTTTGTTACTCGTTTATCCATTCTATAGAGGGGACATTCAATATAAAAATACTTATTCTATATTTGTGATAAACAATGCGATCAATTTCTTAATCAATCAGGTGGCATCATGGAAATTATAATTGTCAGTCCAGAAAGCAGACGGCGCGATAATTTACTTTCGATGCTTGAATCCATTGTACCTGCTTCACCCATTAAGATGGTTGAGCTGTGCAGTGATGTTGAAAAACTGGCTAATCCAGCTGATCCAGCGGTGGTTTTTATTGATTACCGCGAGCCAGAAAAGTGTATCGATAAGAACATTAGTAACCTTATCATGGGTCATGCGGTCAATTATATTGTTTTATTGGTTTCACGAAATGGTCCCAGCTCGCATTTCACTCATTATTCCAGTTGCGAATTGATCTACGACGAAGTAACCATTGAAATGTTGTCGAACCTTTTAATAAACATTCAAGCGAAAATGAATAATTTATTAGGTATATAGTGTAAGGAGGAGAAATGAAAGCTCTAAACGATTTAAAAACTGGTGTGAAATTGATTAGCGCATTTGTAATTGTTGCCTTGATATTGGTGGTTGTGGCATTTTTGGGATATTCCAATATGAAAACCATCAATGATGAATTGGAATCAATGTATAAGGACCGTCTGATACCAGTAGAAGACCTGGGTCAAATTGAGGCTAATTTGTACCAAATACGGGGAGATGTCTATAAGATGCTATTAATCCCCTCTGAAGCAGAAAAAATTAACACAGAAATAGACACTTTATCCATTGATATTGATACTAGAGTCAAAGATTACAAAGCAACTTTCCTGTTGGATACAGAAGTTGCTGAGTTGGCTGTGTTTGAACCTGCCTGGGCTGAATACCAGGCAGCGGTTGCAGAAATTCTCGCCTGGAACGATGCCGGTAATCAAGCAGACATAATTGCCAGTATAACATCCGGTCGTGCGTCAGTGGCACGCAAAGCGGTTGATGCATCTCTTGGTCACTTATTGGAGATCAACGTGCAAGCCGGGGAAGATTCACATCTTCTTGGTATTGAAACATTTACCCGGTCAACCCAAATAATCTTGATCGTATCAATTGCAGCTTTTCTTTTTTCGCTTGCCATTGGGATCATTATCAGCAACTCTCTCACGAAACCTTTGGGCGTTTTGGTCCAAATAGCAAATCGCGTTTCAAAAGGGGATCTTGTTCGTGATCTTGATCAAAAAACAAGGGTAGCACTTACCAGCCGTAAAGATGAGGTTGGTGATATTGCCAAGTCCTTTGATGGCGTTATTGAGTATATGCAAGAAGGGGCAAATATTGCAAACACAATTGCAAATAATGACCTTAGCAGAACGATAAACCCGATTTCTGAAAAAGATGAAATGAATATTGCATTTAGAAAAATGGAGCAAAATTTGGTTGCTACAATCAGCAAAGTGAGAGAGAACGTCGTCAGCCTTGGGGCGGCATCTGCTCAATTGGCCACGGCTGCCAATCAAGCCGGGCAAGCCACGAATCAAATCGCTGGAACAGTGCAGCAGGTTGCCAAAGGTACGGCAGATCAATCTGGGGCTGTCAACAAGACAGCCGCGGCAGTTGAACAAATGAGCCAGGCTATCGAGGGTGTGGCGCATGGAGCACAAGAACAGAGTGCTTCAGTGAGTAAAGTGTCAAACGCCACCGATCAGATTAATACGGCCATTCAGCAGGTGGCAGGCAACGCAGCTGCAGTGACCACGGATTCAGCGGCAGCCGCAGAAGCAGCACGCAAGGGATCAAAAACAGTTGAACAAACCTTAAATGGAATGCAGAGTATTAAAGCAAAAGTTGGTGCTTCGGCTGAAAAAGTTGAAGAAATGGGCAGGCGTTCAGAAGAAATTGGCAAGATTGTAGAGACGATTGAGGATATTGCCTCACAAACTAACTTGTTAGCTTTGAATGCAGCCATTGAAGCAGCCAGGGCAGGGGAACACGGCAAAGGTTTTGCTGTGGTGGCTGATGAAGTACGAAAATTGGCTGAACGATCTTCACTCGCAACTAAAGAAATTGGCGGATTGATCAGTGGAATATTATCCACAGTCAATGATGCTGTCAAAGCCATGGAAGAAGGTTCAAAGGAAGTGGAGCTGGGAGTGGCGACAGCCAATCAGGCGGGAACAGCATTAACTGAAATTCTCGCTGCGGCTGAGGCTGTGAACAAACAAGCGACATTGGCTGGTGAAGCAACTGGACGGATGAAGGCAGCCTCTGAAGACCTGATTTCAGCAGTGGATTCTGTATCGGCGATTGTGGAAGAAAATACCGCATCTACTGAACAGATGGCGGCGAATTCTAGCGAGGTGACACAATCGATAGAGAGTATTGCGAGCGTAAGTGAAGAGAATAGTGCTGCGATTGAAGAAGTGAGTGCCAGCGCTGAAGAAATGAGTGCGCAGGTAGAAGAGGTGACAGCCTCTGCTCAATCCTTGGCGGAGATGGCTCAAGTACTAAAGGAGGTTTGCAGCGTTTTCAAACTCACTGAAACTACTCGAGAAGATCATCTTGTCGAAATTGACACTTATAAACATGCTCATGCAAATTGGGTGATCAAGCTGGAACATATGCAAAATGGAACTGAAACCATAAAAACTGATTCAATTCCTGCTCATACTGATTGTTCATTGGGACAGTGGTATTACGGGATAGGAGGGCAAGAATTTGGAGATAAATCAGAATTCCTGGCTGTGGAAGCTGATCACGAAAAATTCCATAAGTTATTACTTCAATTTGTGGAAACCTATAATAATCAAGGGACTTCTAAATCTCAAGGAGTGTTGGATGAATTACGGATAATATCGAAAAACGTGATAAATAATCTCGATCAATTGAAGAAAGTCATCTAGAGAAAATATCCTTAAATAATTCGTTTGAATAAAGGAGAGTTATATGGAAAAACAATTGGTGATTTTTGAACTGGGTGCTGAAAACTTCGGGATTGACATTGCTTCAGTGGAAGGTATTAATAAAATGTTGGATATTACCAAGATTCCACAAGCCCCCAGTTTTCTTTTGGGAATAACTAATTTGCGCGGAAGTGTGTTGCCTGTCATTGATTTGCAAATGCGTTTTGGTATGAAATCACAAGAACAAACGAGTGAAACCCGTATTGTGGTAGCCAATTTGGATGGCATAAAAATAGGAATGGTGGTTTCAGCCGTTTCTGAGGTATTGACTATTGACGATAAAGTGATTGAGCCTCCGCCGCCCATGGTAAGTAATATAAATTCAGAATACATTACTGGAGTGGCAAAGATAGATAAACGATTAGTCATCTTGCTTGATTTGAGTAAGGTTCTCACTCTGGATGAGAAGAATCAGGTTGCAAAAGTCGTGGAGGTAAAAACATCCTGATCTGTTTATCAGTACTTGGTAGTGGTGTGTTATGAAACGATAAAACCCTCGAGCAACGAGGGTTTTATCGTCTTTATCAAATATTGTGTATAAATTTATCCTTGTTTTACGGTCGTTTTTATTGAGATTGAGTATAAACAATATACATACAGGAGACGATTATGGAAAAACAATTAGTTATTTTTGAACTGGGAAGCGAAAATTTTGGTATTGATATTGCTTCC
>PNNU01000019.1 GCA_013824385.1 Anaerolinea sp. | reverse complement strand
ACCTGAGGAAGACATGATACGACTTCAGGAAATTGGACGCCGTGTACGTAAAGAATAAAAATAATTTTTTGGTCAATTGGCGGATCCACACCCCGCTCACTCGAAAAGCATGAGCTCGGGGCGCACCCCATGTAAAAACCACGCGTGGGGGCAAGCAGTTCGCGCTTGCCGCACACTCCCCACACCAAAAATGGTGCGCACCGCGGCGCATCGCCGAAGAAATAACCGGTCTGGGTAATAAACACTTGGGCAAAACGGTTGAACCCGAAGGTATAGGTGTTGGTTCCAACCGCGAGCACCTGGGTCAGGTCGCTGTTCAGGTCATGAGAGTAGGTAGTGGTTGTGCCATTGAGCGGGCTTTGCAATCGGTCACCGAGTCCATTATTGGTGTATTGGTAGGTGTCAACGCTGCTTACCACCTGGATTAGGGGGTTGGCGTAGTTGTAGGTAAAAGTCTTTGCACCGTCAGCGAGTAAATTCTCGTTGGCAACATAGGTGTAGGTCTGACTGTTCACGCTGGCCAGACGTTTGGCCGCTTCATCCCCCAGGTCAGCAACGTTACTCATGTGACGGTAAACCTCTTTATAATTGAAAACTTTTATCACATGTGAAATGTCTTCTGTTCCAACAAATAATTCTGCCGGCGCCTCCAATCCATCCAATGTTGCGGCGGCTTGATCGTGTATGTGCTTAATAAATGCATTTTGACGTTATTTGACCAGAGAATTCAAGAAAGGTATCCTTTTTTGAATTCATTGAAAAGGTATAAGTAAAAAACAGTAAAATAAAAACCCCATTCCTCAAAATTACTAAAAGCTTTTTGGATTAAGGACCTTTTTTCTTATAAAAAAATGAACAAAGCCAGAAAAAGAACCTGTAAATTATAGGATTAAAATACCAAATGCATCAGCGCCTTGAGAGGAACCATTGAAGATATAAGGCTTGATACCAGTTTGTTTTTTATAGACTGTAGCTACCCGTGTAAAAGCAGCTTCAGCTGTAGGGGTGCTGCGTCCAATGACAGCGACCGTACCTCCAGCGCCGCCACCTGTGATTTTGGCACCAAACAGGTCATGCCCGCTTTCAGCGCGTACAAGTTTTACCAATAGGTCGGTTTCAGTGGAACCCAACCCACAATCGCTATAACCGGTATGGGCTCCATACATTAATTCTCCCAATAAATTGAGGGTGTCATCAGACACTGGTGAAGAAGCTGACTTGAGAATTTCATAAAATAAGTTCACACGCTGGTTCTCTTCAACGGCGTACCGAGTGGCGGATCGCACAGGATAATCGACTTCATGCCTGATGGGGGTGTAGGGGTCAAAGTGCTCAGAGAAGATTTCTGTGAATTTTCCACCGAGCATTCTGGCAGGTAAACGGTCTTCATAATGCGCACGGAACAGGCTGGGGGTAAGGCGCGCAAGATAACCCTGCCAGCGCGGGTCAGTATAACGTTCCAGAACCCCCGATTGTTCACGGGTAACGGGCAGATCTTCCCATTCGCAGATCATCTGGTAGCCCATGAAAGTGGCGGCTCGCGCAGCCTCATATTCGATTCCGGCTACCGAGTGACGCACACCTGAATCGATTCCCCAGATGTGCAAGCCCTGAGGTAGCTGAACCAGCGGGTAGGGGAGGCAGGGTTGGCAGAGCATGGGGGTAAAAGCATTCTCGTCGCCCATGATAACAGCAAACTGGTCCATGACACCGCTGGCAGATTGTGCGATGGCGTTCTCCACCCACTGTGTCCAACCGGCCAACTCGATTCCTTTGGCTTCCACATTGTATGCTGCCGCACAGGCTTTCATTGCTGCGACTTCGAGGGCAGCCGAAGAGCTGACACCCTTGCCTAAAGGAATGTTTGAGTCCATATACATGTTCAGACCGTAGGTCACTTTTTCTGGATAGTGCATTTTCAAGAAGTATAAATTTCCAACAATATAGGCAAACCAGCTTTTGAGTGGATCGCGGTTGATCCAGTCGCGGACTTGCTCCAATGTGCGAACACCTGATTGGGAAGTGAAATCGCTCAAATCGAATTCGATGGTTTCCTGCCAGCCAATATCATGCACCGAAGGGTTGTGAAGCACAAAATGAGAGTCAACGCGGGATTGCGCGGCAAAAAACGTGGCTTCGGCAATGGTAGTCTCAAAAACGAGACCGCCGGTATAGTCGTCATTGCCGCCCATTAGGTCAAGCCGGCCTGGAGCACGGTTAATGAAAATCGGTTTGCCAGGTTCAAAGATTTGACCATTCAAAGAACGGGTCTGTCCAACAAAATTGGTTGTATCGGGGGAGAAATCTGCGGGATTCTGGGTGTTCAAAGTCATGGTTCCTCCATTTTTATTGTACTTAATTCGTGATGTTATGTTATTTATTCTAACAGGCTTAAAACAAATAGTCAAATGTAACTAAACATAACATAAAGCTTGCATTAACAAACATTACTCAGTATAATAGTTTCATAAATTCCAAATAGGCGGTAAATTAATGGCGAACTCTGCGAAAAATCGGAAGAAATGGATCGGTTGGTTGGGTTTGCTCCCGTTCTTGATCTTCTGTCTTGCTTTCGAGATCGTGCCGATCCTCCTACTGACACGAGACAGCTTATTACTAAAGAACGGCAGCCTGACACTCAACCACTATGGGGATGCACTGGCTCCTTTATATCTTAAATCATTTATCAATAGTATTAAGCTTTCAGGGCTGACCGCTTTGATTGGTACTGGTTTAGGTGTTTTCATTGGTTATGCCATTTATCGCTGGCCAAGCAAGCGGGTGCAGGATTTCTTGGTCACCCTATCGGACGTTACCACAAATTTTGCCGGGGCACCGCTCGCTTTTGCATTTATTGTCATCCTCGGCTCGAACGGCGTAGTTACACAATTCTTGTTGCAATATTTTCACTGGAAGATCTATCCCGACTTCAGTGTTTATTCTTTTTCAGGGCTGACCCTGGCGTATGTTTATTTTCAATTACCTTTGATGGTTCTTTTGATCATTCCGGCTTTTGCAGGTATCAAGAAAGAGTGGCGCGAATCGGCCTTTAACCTGGGCGCAAATACCTTCAAATTCTGGTGGAATATCGGTATTCCTGTACTGGCTCCCTCCCTCATTGCCGGGTTTACTTTACTTTTTGCCAACGCTTTTGGCGCTTATGCTACGGCATATACGTTGACCGGCTCGCGCCTGTCATTGGTAACCCTACAGATCGGTTTCACAATTGCGGGAGAGGTATTACACGATCCCGGTATTGGGCAAGCTATGGCCATCCTTTCATTGTTGATCATGGGTTCAAGTATTTTTATTTACCAACTTGCCACCAATCGGGCTCGGCGCTGGACGCGCAATTAACGGAAAGTTATTTGGAACGAGGATTCGATGAAGCAAAAACCATCTGTAAGCCAGGTTCTCATTGTTGTTTTCTTCATACTCTACATGATCATTCCGATTATTGCGACTTACATGTTCTCTATAGCCAGGCGCTGGGACCGTACTATCCTTCCGGAAGGTTATACCCTTGAAGGTTACATCACGGCGACACAAAACCCCTATTTCTTCACCACACTGCGTAATTCACTGGTGCTTTCGATTTCGACTGTGTTAGTGAGCCTGCTCATTGTTGTGCCTACTATTTACTGGGTGCATGTGCGCCTGCAGAGCGCCCGCCCTCTGCTTGACCTATTTATGATCCTGCCTTTCGGGATTCCCGGTGTCGTTCTGGCTCTAGCATTGGTGCAGGTCTATAACTTTGCCCCGATCAATCGCTCGGCCATGCTTCTCATCGCGGCGGAGGTGGTCTTCACCATGCCTTTCATGTATCGATCCGTATCCAATAGCCTGTCAGGAGTGGATATCCCCACTTTGACCGAAGCGGCGCAGAGTCTTGGAGCGGATATCAAGAGTGTCCTCCTTGAAGTGATTGTTCCAAACATCTTTCCCGGTATTCTCAGCGGCAGCCTGTTGGTATTTGCCACCGTTTTTGCCGAATTCACGCTGGCACGATTGATCGTAGGAGCAGGTTTTAAAACCTTCCCGATGCTCCTGGTGGAATACACCCGTATCGATGGCACCATTGCCGCAGCCCTTTCCGTCATCTCCTTTACCGTTGCCTGGATCGTTTCCATGCTGCTCTTGTGGGTGGGTGGCAAGGGTGTTCGATCTACGCAAGATATCGTAAAAGCAAAATAAGGAAAGCAATCATGGCATATTTAGATCTCACCAATATTTGCAAGACGTTCAATAATGTTGTGGCAGTCAAAGATTTTAGCCTTTCCATCGAAAAAGGTCAGCTAGTGTCATTCTTAGGACCCTCTGGTTGCGGAAAAACCACCACGCTGCGCATGATCGCCGGGTTTGAACTCCCTGACTCTGGAACGATCTTGTTGGACGGTGAGGATATTTCGAATGTTCCACCTAATAAACGCGGAATCGGTATGGTCTTTCAGGCGTATGCGTTGTTTCCGAATATGAACATTCGCGAAAACGTCAAGTTCGGACTGAGAATGGCGCACAAGCCGAAACCGTACATCGAAAAAAAGGTGGATGAGGTATTGGAATTAGTGCGTCTGACGAACACCGCGAAACGCTACCCGCACCAACTTTCTGGCGGGCAGCAGCAACGTATCGCTCTGGCGCGTGCCTTGGCGATCGAACCACGAGTCCTATTATTGGATGAACCCCTTTCCGCACTGGATGCAGAAGTGCGTGTTGCCCTGCGCGGCGAGATCCGCCGCATCCAGACTGAATTGGGCATCACCACTGTTTATGTGACGCACGACCAGGAAGAAGCTCTATCAATTTCGGATCGCGTGGTGGTGATGAACAGCGGCCTGATCGAACAGATCGGATCCGCCCAAGAAATCTATCGCAGTCCCAACACGCGTTTTGTTGCTACTTTTATCGGTACAGCCAATGAATTCCATGGTGAAGCAACTGATAACGGTACTGTTCTGAGTGAAGGTATGACCATCACCACCGATAAAGCGAGCTCTTTCAACAAAGGCAACCGGGTTGTGGTGTTGGTACGGCCTGAAAATGTGGAAGTTCTTGAAACAGAACCTGATGTAAACCGCACAAATTTATTCGAGGGAGTAATCGACACTCTAACCTTCCATGGTGCGATCACGAGATTGGGTATCACTTCGGGCACCAAGCATATTACTGCTGACGTTAACCTGATGGGACGAACAATGCTCGCGCATCATCAAAAAGTGTGGTTGACCTTCCGACCCGAGTATTGTCAGGTCATGGCCGAGTAAAGGAATTTGGAAGATGTATTTCATCAACGGACACGAGATTGTTTTAGATCGACAGGAAAAGCTGGATGCATGGGCTAGTCCAGACCGTGTCGTTCGTCTGGCGATGGACTTTATCAAGAATTGTCCACTGGATGAGAAGAATTCCTTACCCTGGTACTTGCAGTATTCCTGTTTTTGGACCGATCCGCTGCGCCCGACCATTTGGCCGGATAACCCGGCTGGGAAATTTGCCTGGGCAGTGACCACCTTGTTAAAATATTACCCCTACTCAGGGGATGAGCATTTTATTGAAATTACACGCACAATGCTAGACAGGCTACTTGAGTTCGTTGTACCCGAACAAAATGATTGGGCCGGGTCGCTTTATTCTTCAGCGGAGCCGGGTACTGGGGTCTACGGTGGCGCTCGCGCCGATGGTGAATTTGCGACCGAACCCGATAAGGTAGCCCAGGTGGGTCGCGCTCTGGTCGATTTCTATGAGATGACAGGCGATGAAAAATACCTGCATGCTGGCAAAGACTGTGCGGATAGTTTGATCAGACATTTACGCGAGGGTGATGCCAATCATTCACCAGTACCCTTCCGTGTGGATGTGCGTGACGGGCGCATTATTGAGGAATACACCAGTGACATGATCCCGTTAGTTCGATTATTTGACGAACTGTCAAGGTTGGGAGTAGGGAATTACTCAACACCCAGCCAACAGGTATTGGATTGGATCTATCGCTACCCGATGCAGAATAATTTGTGGAAGGGGTACTTTGAGGATATCCGTCTCGACCCTGATAATGGCAACCGTGACCAATTAAGTCCGTTAGAAACCGCTCGCTACCTGCTCAACAAAAAGCCAATTGAATCCGATTGGCTGAGCTCTGTACCAGGTCTGATCGAATGGGTGAAAAAGACACTAGGGGCGCCGTTGTTCTTTTCGGCCGAGCCGATACACGAGCAGAAATATTGTTTCTTTGTTATGGGCAGTCATACAGCTCGTTATGCCTCCCTATGTGCGCAATGGTCGCAAGCCAGTGGAGATGCAACCTACCGCGAACGAGCGATCCGTACACTCAACTGGGCCAGTTATATGGTTTCAGAAAACGGCACGGTGACGGTAGGGGTGGACCGCCCGGACTATTATAACCAATGCTGGTTCACGGACGGCTATTTCGATTACGTGCCTCATTTTATTGATTGCATGGCAGCCATACCAACGCTGGCACCGGCTGATATGGACCATTTATTGGAATCTAGCTCGGTGGTGAAACACATCGAATACCGTCCGAATTATATACACTATCAAACCTTTGATAGAGAGGGTTGGCAAATCCTACGCCTGTCCTTTATTCCGAAGGAAGTTAAGAACGGAAGGACGACATTGGTTATGTGCGAATCCATAGAAGAATTCCCAGGCTGGACTTTCGAGCCTAAAGAGAAAGTTCTCAAAATTCATCATCAGGAGGCAGATATTGAAATAATTGGTGATGTAACATCCATAAACGGGGTAATAGCGCCTTGATAGGTGTTATCCAAAGGTATATCAAATCCATGTAAGACCATTCTGAAGGAGGAGAAATGTCACGTAAGATATTCGTTGTTGTAAGTGTAATGCTTGCGCTTTCGATGTCGTTGGCAGCTTGTGCAAAAGCGACCCCGACTGTCGCTCCTGCAACCGAAGCCCCAGCGGCAACTGAAGTACCAGCGACCCAGGCACCTGCAGCCACCGAAGATCCAATGGTTGCACTGGTTACTGCTGCCAAAGCCGAAGGCACACTCGTTTCCTACGGTTTACCTGATGATTGGGTGAACTACGGTGGCATGTGGAAGCTCATGTCCGACATGTATGGCATTACCCATGCGGATACTGATATGTCGAGTGGTGAGATCTTAGCCGCCTTGAAGGCTGAAGCTGCTGCTCCTGTTGCTGATATCACCGATCTTGGTTTTGGTTTCGCGCAGGTCGTGAATGACGATGGTCTTTCACAGCCCTACAAGAATGCATTTTGGGACGAGATTCCGGATTACGCAAAGGATGCTGAGGGACGCTGGTCAGCTGCTTATTGGGGTGCTATTGCCTTCACTGTCAATAGCGACATAGTAGCCAACGTTCCCCAATCCTGGGCTGATTTGCTCAAACCTGAATACAAAGACACCATCTGCATGAAGGACCCCCGCGCATCTGCCACTGCCAACATGGTTGTTCTGGCAGCCGCTTTCGCAAATGGCGGCGATGAAACCAACCCGCAGCCGGGTGTGGATTACTTCAAAAAACTGAGCGATGCCGGTCAAATCCGTGCCCTAGCACCCAGCACCGACAACATTCAGAAGGGTGAATGCCCGATCTCATTGTTCTGGGATTTCGACGGCCTTTCCAAGAAGGAAAGCCTGAGCGAAATGAACCTGGCCGTTGTCATTCCCAGTGATGGCACCGTTGCCGGTTTGTACATCCAGTTCATCACCGCTGGCGCCCCACACCTCAATGCTGCCAAGTTGATGCTCGAGACTGAGTACTCAGATGAAGGTCAGTTGGCATATGCTGCCGGTTTTGTGCACCCGATTCGAACCAGTGTCGTCATCCCTGACGAATTGAAAGCGAAATTCCCACCCGAAGCTTCTTACAGTGTAGTGAAATTCCCGCAGGATTTTGTCGCATTGGCCGCTGCAGCTACCACCATTTCCGACGGCTGGAACGCGATCGCTCCATAGTTTTAGGTGCATGAATTCCGGGGCAGGATCATCCTGCCCCGGAAAAACCGAGTAAATGAAGTTAGTATATATAATTTTTGGTCGAATGCACTCATCAATTTATTTAAGTCGAAGAACAAGATATTATGGCAAAGAAATATGGATAGGCGTATATGACTTTTCTTTTGGCACTTGATGTGGGAACAACGTCAGTTAAAGCTGGTTTGTTTCAGCCGGATGGATGTTGTTTGGCGACTGCCCTTCAGGAATACACCCTTATTTCCAACTCACCAGAACAGGCGGAGTTAGAACCTAACACCTATTGGCAGGCAGCTTGTGTGACTATTCGACAGGTGCTTAATCTATCTAATGTAAACCCTGCGGATGTCAGCGGTTTGGCAGTCTCGAGTCAGGGTGAAACCACCATCGTAGTAGATGCCGATGGTAATCCACTGCGAAATGCTTTGGTGTGGCTAGATAATCGTGCAAGTAAACAAAGCGAAAAATTGAAAGTAGAGTTGGGCAATGATGTGTACGAGCGAACCGGCATCCCTGATGTGATCGCCACCTGGCCAGCTTGTAAAATCTTATGGATCAAGGAAAACGAACCACAGATCTTCTCTAAAGCAGCAAAATTTGTCTTGGTACAAGATTTTCTAGTGCAGCGTATGTGTGGTCATTTCGTGACTGACGGCTCTGTCAGTTGTACAACGCTGTATTATGACATTATCGCACACGGGTGGTGGCCCGATGGGTTAAAAGCTGTGGGAATTGACGAAACCAAACTGCCAAAGCTGTTACCAGTTGGGGCTGTTGCTGGATTCCTGACCCCTTCTGCTGCAGTGCAACTTGGATTGACGGTTAAAACAAAAGTTGTACTGGGTGGTATGGATCAGGCGGTAGGTGCAATTGGAGCAGGAAACATTGGTAAGGGTGTCATTTCTGAAACTACTGGCGCTGCACTAGCAATTCAAGCCAGCATACATGAGCCAATGATCGACAAAACCAGGCAAACACCGGTTTATGTTCATAGCGTTCCCGATGAATATCTGTTCGTGCCGGTCTGCCCGACTGCGGGGATGGCATTCAAATGGTTCAAAGATCAATTTGGAGGGGAGGAATCAACGCAGGCTGAGCTTGAACATACCAGCGGATACGAATTGCTTAACCGCCTGGCTGAAATCGTTCCGCCTGGTAGTGATGGGCTGGTGATGTTACCACACTTAATGGGCGCGTTCAGCCCTGAGAGCAACCCGGCTGCCAGGGGTGTCTTCAGTGGCTTCACGTTACACCACACTCGCGGTCATTTTGTACGAGCGATCCAGGAAGGGGTAGCTTTTATGCTGCGGCGTAACCTGGAATTAATCGAATTATCAGGTGTAGAGATCAAGGAAGTCCGTACCACCGGTGGGGGATCACGCGGAAAATTGTGGAACCAGATCAAAGCGGATGTATGCAATCGTCCGTTTATTACTTTAGAAAATGAAGATACCGCGCTGGTTGGCGATGCCATCTTGGCGGGGGTTGCTTGCGGGGTTTTTTCATCGGTTGCTGAAGGGGTTGAGGCGATGGTACGTTTACATGAAGAGATCTCGCCTGGTGAAAATGTGAATGCTTATGAAAAACCTTATCAGCGTTACTGTGAGTTAGATAGCAGCCTGGTAAATTACTTTAAACAGAATTATGGATAAAAACCGGTTCTATGAGGAGAGAATGATGAAAGCAAAAGTGGGTGTATTGGTAATGGCCTTACTGGAAGATGATTACAACAAAACAGCACATGTGCGTCCTATGGCGCAAAAAGCAGCAGACCGTATCGGTGCGATACTGAGTGAATATGCAGATACTGTTTGCCCCAAACTGGTTGAAAATGAGGAACAAGCTGAAGCTGCCGCAACCTTGTTCAATGCAGCGGGGGTTGATCTCATCGTGGCCGTTGAAGTGGCTTACACCAAGGGTATAGTGCCCACGCGTTGTTTCTTGAACACGACAGCACCGGTGTTGGTTTGGAATACTCAACAGATCGAATTTCTACCCGATAACGCTGATTTTGATCTGATTATGGTGAATTCTGGTATGTGTGGCGTACCTGAGATGACCTCGGCATTGCAACGCATAGGACGAAAATTCTGGATGGTTAGCTCGCACATTGACGATCCAAAGGGACGTGCAAAACTGGCGGAGCACATTCAAATTGCCGGGGTAATGCATCGTTTACAGAGTGCAAAAATAGCTATAGCCGGGCACGCTTTTGAGGGCATGACCGATTTGATGGTGGATCAATTAAGCCTGCGCCAGTTTGTTGGACCTGTCTGCTGGCCGGTGGAGCCTGAAAAAGTTTCACAGGCGATGGTTAGCTTGCCACAAACTGAAGTTGATGCCCTTGTGAAGAGCGAACGCGCCCGTTACAAAGTGGACATGGAAGCCGACCAATTTGAACGTTCCTGCCGCTTGGCGCTGGCGCTTGAAAAGGTAATGCGCGATGGAAAATTTGACGCCCTTGCTTCGTTTGACCAGGTCTGGTTACCCGATTCGCGAGTGGGAATCATCCCTTCTTTTGGTACCGGACGGCTTTGTGAAGTGGGTATTCCAGCGGCACCTGAAGCTGATATTACGACCCTAACGGCTATGCTCATTTTACAAGAACTTACCGGTCAAGCGACATTACTGGAGAATTATGTGATCGATTTCAAGCAAAGCTGTATGATGCTTTCACACGATGGTCACGGAAATCCAGCAATGGCGGCAAAACCGGCAGATGTGAGTGTTAAGCACAGCATCTATTATGAAGGCGTTAATGGTTTCGGTGCCGGGTTTGAATTTGCATATGCGCCTGGTCCTGTTACTAACTTGGCTTTGGTCTCAATGGGAGGATCGAAATGGCGATTGATCGTTTCTGAAGGTGAGTCAATCGAAATCAAGCCGCGGCCAGTTTCTGCACCACAGATGTTATTTAAGCCGACACAGCTTAGTATCGAGGATTGGTGTGACGCCTGGTGTAAAGCAGGTTCGCCTCATCACATGGCGCTGGCTTATGGTCACCTGGCCGGGAAGTTAAAATTACTCGCTGAAATGGCGGGTTTGGAATACATCGAAGTTTAATGCACAATTATCAACCCGGGCTGGTAAAATGTGTGATGTTTCATTATGTTTCTGCCCAAGAACATACGTAAATCGGGCAGGTTGAACTAAAAAATCTTTTGGTGAATTGGAGCAATAAGGGAAGATGGACAATATGAACAACTTCTCGAACCTGCATTATGCGAATGAAGTAGATAAGGGTGATTCTTTAAGTGCCTCTGAACGCCGCTCTTTGATCGTCCAGATGGTACTCGAAAAAGGTAAGGTGTTGCTTACCGACCTTGTTGCCCAATTCGCCATTACCGAAACCTCGATACGCCGTGACCTCGTTATCTTGGAATCACAGGGTCAACTCAAACGTTTTCACGGTGGAGCTACCGCTGTATCTGGCAACTCCCGCTCTGAATCTTATAGCGAAAAAATGCAGTTGAACATCAAAGCCAAAGAACGTATTGGTAAGGCTGCGGCTGAGATGATCAAACCTCGCGATGTTGTACTTTTCGATTCGGGTTCGACCACGGTTCAGATTATTAAGCAGATACCAGCCGAATTGCGACTGAGCTCTTCGATCCGTATGGTTACCAATTCGGTAGCCATATCTCAGGAATTTCTAAGCTGGCCTTCACCGAATCTGATCATTTTGGGGGGCATATATTTGCCCGATTATCAGGCTACTGCAGGCCCGCAGACCCTAAGTCAACTGCAAGATTTGACAGCGGATATTGGCTTCCTTGGAGCAGATGGCTTAACCATCAGTGGTGGCGCGACAACGGCTGATATCCTCATGGCTGAAGTGGATCGTTTGATGGTCGAACGCAGCCGCCGGACCATTCTGGTTGTTGATTCGAGTAAAATTGGACGTATTGGTTTTGTTCCGGTTAAACCAGTCACGTCCTTCCAGACCATCATTACTGATACGGATGCTCCACCCGACATTGTAGCCGCACTACGAAGTGAAGGTGTGGATGTTATTCTTGTCTGAAAATAAAGGTTTTGATGAATGTGTAGGATTGGATCGAACGATCCATTGTATATTTGTCGACAAAGTATCCACAACAGGCCGAACCGCTGGATGTAAGCGCTCATCAATTAACTGAATTTTTTACATCGAAAAATAATAGGGAAACACATAGAGAGCGTCTACCCTGAGATGATAACGAATCATTAAAGAAAGAAGGTTTCATGACAGTTTATCACGATGTATTCCAAATTCAATCTGACCGCCGTCCTACTTTTGAAGATGTGACTGAACGAGTGGTTAAAGCATTGGAGAAGTCGAATATTCAAGATGGTATTCTGGTGGTATTTTCACAACATACAACTTGCAGTGTTCTCATCCAGGAAGCAGCTGATGACGTGAATTACTGGGGTACTGAATTATTGATGCAGGACCTTGTTAATGTACTTGAAAAAGTCATTCCAACTTGTCTGAGTGAACACCAGTACCTGCACCCGGGGCCGGAGCACATAGAAGCGGCCAAAGGGCGTAATGAAGAACCCGCATGGTCCTTAAATACGGATGCACACTTACGCTCTGTTCTGTTGGGGCGGTCAGTTACTATCCCTGTTATCAACGGCAAAATGGAGTTGGGCGAATTCGGGCGTATCTATTTTGCTGATTTTGACCAGGTAAGGGCACGACAGCGTAATGTACGGGTGCAAATTGTAGGTGAGTAAGATTATCCAGCATCGGTTATTTGAGGAGATCTTTGGGTCATGAAGGCTAAAATTCGGGTGCCATTTTTTGAAACTAGTATAAAAAATTATATCTATGGTGATGCCGTTTTGGCATATGCTAAAGAAGCGGATGCTGCTGCAAAAGAATTCGATATTGATGTAATTTTTGTGGCACCATATACTGATATTCGTTGGATAAGCGAAAATACTGACCGGCTCATTGTTTTTGCTCCGTATATGGATTTTTTACGACCGGGGCGCGGTATAGCTGAAATCCTCCCTGAGGCATTGAAAGTTGCTGGCGCACAAGGCGTGGTGCTCAATCACTCTGAACGTCCAATGACCTTGAATGCATTGAAAAAGACGATTGATCGGGCGAATGAACTTGATTTACTTACATTTGTGTGTGCCGACACGACTTCTGAGGCCCAGGCGATTGCCCATCTTCACCCCGATATCTTGAATCCGGAACCCACCGATTTGATCGGGAGTGGAAAAGTGAGTGACATGGGTTTTGTAAAAGAGGTTATCGGAGCCGTCAAAGCAATCGATCCCTTGATATTGGTGGAACAAGCTGCGGGTATCACCACTGCTCAACAAGTTTATGATTTTATTATGGCAGGTTCTGAAGCTGCGGGTGCTGCGTCTGGCATACTCACTTCGCCGGAACCATTCTCCTTATTAAATGAAATGGTTAGGTCTGTTCGCAAAGCAAAAGATGATCTTGCCAGACAAAATCGGTAAATTCACTTAAGCCTTGTTAATTGGAGGCATTGTAAATGATCTATAGAGAAGAGATTCATTTTGAGTCAAAGGGAAATCTCCCGACTTTTCATAATGTAACAGAACACGCGAAAAATGCCGTGAAAAAATCAGGTATCAGCAATGGAATTGTTGTGGTCTATTCGCATCACACTACCTGTTGTGTCATTATTGACGAAAGTGCTTTTGACTTAACGATGAATGGGTTAGAAACTCTGCAGGAAGATTTTGTTGACGCATTAGAAAAAATCATGCCAACTTTTAGTAAGGAGGGAATGTATCGGCACCCTGGCCCCAAGGCGCTCAAATTTGGGGCCGAGCATGATGAAGATGCAAAAAGCTGTCGTAACACAGACGCGCATCTTAGGTCAGCATTGGTAGGTAGAAGCGAAACGGTTGTAGTGATCGATGCAAAATTAGATTTAGGCGAATTTGGCAACATCTATTTCATCGATTTTGATCAAACCAGAATTCGCAAAAGGACAGTTCAGATTCAGGTAATGGGCGAATAATCAATTACTTCAGCAAGTATACGGTTTCTGATGCGAATGAGGTAGGATATTTATTTGACCCTGCCTCATTTAATAAATAAAGTCTCTACCTAATTTGAATTAAATAAGGAAGCTAAGTGGTTTTCTTCTTAGTAATAATTAGCAGGGGAAGATTCAAGCCAATAAATTTTTGGTTATAAGTTCCAGTTTAATTATGCAAACTACTAAAGATAAAAAGAGAAAATCCACCATTTCTGGCGGTTTTGTAACGGGGTGAGATTTGAACGCATTACATCAGGGTAGCGAACTCGAAGGAATCGTCTTATTTGTTGAAAAAAAAGCTATCATTTTTTGAGGAAATGGTTGCTAACGATTGAAAGGTGAATTCGATTCTTTATTGTCGAGGTTTCAATAGCAACAGTCATAGAAACCTAGGTGATTAAATAATTCGACAGCCATATAGTAAATTGGTAAAACCATAATGAATTGTTAAAAAATGGCTTATTAAATCACCAAAAAAAATCAGCTCCATTTTCTTCCCCCGAACAATTTCAAAAATGCAAACAAAAATTCCAAAATTCAGTCCTTGTTTTTTTCTAGACCTGGCTATAATAAAAATATCGAATTACATTGCTTATGGGCGATGTAATACACAAAAAGAAACACCAACCAACTAGACAACGTTGTAACACAAGTACGACAAGGAGTGATGCAGAAAATACTGTATCACTGACCTTCATACTCATCCATATGAAGGGATTCAATAATATTACATTTTTGCCTGAACTTGGATGAGTGTGGAGATACACAATTCAGACGATGCAATCATCTCACACCCTTGAGTTTAGAATATACCTGTCAGCTTAATTTGAATTGACTATAAATTAACCATCTATCTTTTAGAATTTGTAATACGTTGCAGGGGGTGTGATTTGTTTACCCAAGGAATCCAATAATCTTTGGATTTAGTATCTAATGAATATAAAAGAGCCTGCATTGAGTAAACTCTCTTTTGCACCATATATGGTGTTCGTAACCTTAAGTGCAAATACATTTGGCACCCCCGCAGGGATTCGAATACCACACCCCTTGAGGGTGCCCTGAACCTAATCTATAAAACAATAGCGTCCTTGCAGGGATTCGAACCCTGAGCCTACTGATTCGAACGATAGATAATGTGTTCTATATAAGTATATGCGGGGTTATTTAAAGTTTTAAGCCAGTATATATGGCGGTATCTGAGCATAAAAAGCATGATTTACACGAAAATTGCACGAAATTGCACGGGCTTTTAAGGAGTGGCTGGAGGCAAGAATATTGGATAAAGAATCAAAGTACTGTCGATAGTATTGAAAAAATACTAATTATGATTATAATAATTATGATTAGTATTTTTACAAATTATTTAATTGGTTTTCGGTGGAGGAAAAATGTTCATTAACCGGAAAGCTGAATTAGAACAATTAAGTCTTCTCTACGGTTCAGATCATGCTGAACTTTATGTACTTTATGGTCGACGGCGGGTTGGTAAAACTGAATTACTACGCGCTTTTTGTGCTGACAAACCTCACATTTTCTTTATCGCTACACTCAGCAGCGATACTGAGCAATTAGCTACAATGTCCCAACAAATCTATGGATTCAGCCATTCTGAAATTCCCGCTGGTTTTACATTTCCTTCCTGGGAAGCAGCATTTCAAGCACTAACTGATCTTTCAATGCAAACTCGTCCTATTATTATCCTGGATGAATTCACTTACCTCATCAGTGGTAATAAAGCAATTACTTCAATTTTGCAAAAAGTCTGGGATGAAAAACTGAAAAACACTAACCTTATGTTGGTGTTGTGTGGCTCCTATATTGGAATGATAGAGACAGAAGTTTTAGGATATCAAGTACCCCTTTATGGGCGGCGAACCGCCAGTTCACTTCTTCGTTCTTTGGATCTGCCTTCCTCCTCGTTATTCTTTCCTAATTATTCTTCTGAAGAGCAATTTTTAGCCTGGGCAGTCTTGGGAGGAATGCCTTATTATCTTCGAACTTTTAGTGACCGACAAGACATTTCTACTAATATTCGTCAACATATCCTGGATGCCCAAACTGGAGCGCTTTTTAATGAACCTCGTTTATTGTTGATGGAAGAATTACGTGAACCGCGTAATTATTTTTCAATTCTACGTGCTATCGCCCAGGGGAAGACGCGGTTGAATGAGATAACGCTGGCATCAGGTGTTGGTGAGGTTACTTCTGTAGCCCGTTATTTGGATATTCTTCAACAAATGCATTTAATTACCCGTCGTGTTCCGGCAACTGAAAACCAACCCGAGAAAAGCAAGAAGGGAATATATCAAATTGATGATCATTTCTTGCGATTTTGGTTTCGATATGTTCAACCTAATCAAAGCGGACTTGATCTAGGGCTAGCAGATGCAATTCTGAAACAACGGATCCAGCCAGATCTGGATCATTTTGTATCCACTGCATTCGAAGAAGCTGCACAAGAATTTGTTGCTAGATTAGCGCAAGCAGGTGGTCTGACCTTTCTCCCTGAGCGTATTGGAGGATGGTGGGATCGAGAGGCAGAAATAGATGTCCTGGCTATCAGTCAATCAGAAAAGGCTGCCCTCGTTGGAGAATGTAAATGGTCTGTAAACCCGGTCGGAACCAATATTTTAGTGGACCTAAAACAAAAAGCACAAGTATTAATCAGAGATCATGGAATTCAAAGAATTGAATACGCCATATTCGCGCGTTCAGGTTTTACACCTGCTTTGGAAGGACAAGCCAAAGTTGAGGGAATAGGGTTATATGAAGTGGATTCATTAGTTGGGGAGAAAAAATATGCAAATCAATAACTCCTTAGGAGCAGAGAACGGTAATCGAAATTTCCACACATATTTTTCTATATGATGTATGGAAAATTATTAGGTGTGGATTTGCCCGTTCAATCTGGCCAGACGGTTCGCTGCGTCAAAGGCGTATTGGTCGGTTTCGCTACCATTAATTTCAGAGACTCGATTGCCCACGGGATCATAAGTGTAGGGATAGCTTGAACTATCATCATAGCTTGCTCCGGTCAGCCCCTTGCGAAAATCACGCGTGGGGGCAGGCCGGTTGAGCGGATCGTAGGTATAGTCAATGGTCTGTTCCGTGACAACCTGCTGCATGCCCATGGTGCTCACGGTGGCTGTGGTGCATTCGGGCACCGTGCAGTGGTTGGTCTCGCCGCTAAAGAACTGCAGGTCAAACTGGTCCACCCTGAAGCGGTAGCTGCCTGCGGGGATCCACAAGGTAAC
>PNNU01000018.1 GCA_013824385.1 Anaerolinea sp. | reverse complement strand
AAAACCCTGAGAATTTTGATTTAGCCAGATCAAGCTGTTCTCCATCCACCCACAGGCGTGTATATAGCCAGTCAACGGCATTAACCATTGCCGCACCCTTGGTAATAAATCCTTTAAACAATTGATCATGCCGAATATCCATCATCTCATAAAGATGATTAAAATAGCTGCCTAATAAATGATCTCCACTGTAACCTTCTTCAAAATAACCGCGGACCCCCATGAACTCGTTAGCCAAGGAAAAAACAGATTCAGAAACTCTCTGATAATTGGGGTCGAAACCGGTTTCCACAATCGTCCATGGATCGCCTTGAAAATACTTGATAGGGGTTTTATGCAAGTGCATGGGATCTAATCCTTTTAAAAAATAATATCGAAATTAGTTAATGATGCTGCAAGAATCAGTATTATCAGCCAATATGCCTGGCTTGCATCCGCTCTAAAACATCGGCTAATGTTCCACAAAATGGTCCTGGTGTCTCCATTTTTATGGATACCAATGCTGCGGCAAATCTCAAAGATTCTGCCACATCATGATCCAGGCGTCGGGCCATGTATGCCGCAAAGGTAGTATCACCACGTCCGGTTCGACCTACTACGCTCTTGTTAGAAAACTTCTCGTAAAAAGTTCTGCCATTTACTCGAGCCAAAACACCGTCAGAATTTGTTATCAAGATTTCAGAACAACCCCAGGATTCTATGACCAAAGCCGCCTGCTCCAGATTGCTAGTACCCGTCAATAATTTGGCTTCAACGATATCCAGTTTTACCATGTCTACTTGGTGGACAATTTCTTTCTTGTCAGGCACATCTTGAAAAGCAATCTCGCGTGTGATTGGGTTCACTTGACGCACAAAACTTTGCATATCTACTGACAGCCGATATCCTTTTTCTTTTAAGCCGCGAATAAACTCCAGATCGAATTCTTGATCTGTGATGCCGGCTAAATGCACTTGCCGCGCGACTATTTTTGGCATGTCAGCCAGTGAGAAAAAACCTGCATTGATTAATTGATAGATTTGGCGTTCGTCAACATCAGCTGTCGAATGCACAACCTTCATGTAAGTCGTTTCCGCAGCCGGGATGGCAAACACCTCAATTCCATTCTGCCGCATCGGCTCAAGGATATGATCATCAATGGAAGCTAATTTGGTTATCACGGCCACTTTTTTGCCCACCCTTGCCGCTGCCAATGCCCCACACAATACAGCGCTGCCGGGCGCTATTCGTGGTTCTCCCTTGTAAGGAATCACTTCGTCAAAGCACATATGTCCGATGAAAGCAATATCGTATAAGTTGGATGACAAACTCATTTCATAACTCCAAAATGGTACAAGAAATCGTTAATAATAAAGAATTGAATTTTTTGACAATATCTTTGTCACATCAGCAAAGAATCTTATATTTAATTTTTTAGGGATACTGAAATCCAACTTAATTTAGTTCCAAAGCGATCATTTGATGTCCTACCAATCGAGGTAATATGAATTCGACACGTTCATTATTCAGGGTGAAGGGTAATGTTTCTTGTTCGGGTACACATTTCACTGATTTGATATTGGACGATTTGATTGATATTTTCACATTATAGAGAGGGATCACGTCTTCGATGGTGTCGATTTGTTGACTACGCCGCTCTGGGATATAGTGGATTAGATGGACAACCCACCGGTTTTCCGATGACTGTTCATTGACGGTAACGAGTAAAGTTGTTGGACCATCATGACGTACGAGCGGATCGGGTAAAAGCAAGTCCAATGCATTCAAGAATAATTGCTTTTCCCACTTCGGTGCAAGTTTGTCATATTCCGTGAAAATAGGATTCGCAAAATAGATGGCGCGTCCTTTTTTGATTACCGCAGGCTCATCTACTTGCCCAGATGAAGGTGTTTGCCGGTGTGAACAAAAATGCTCATAAGTACGATCAAAATAGGATAAGACCTTGTTCACCAATACTTCTGAACCGGGTACGGCTTCGACATCCATGCCACGAATGTATAATGCGTATTCGGTCTGCGCTAATCCTTGACTTAGCTTACCAGGAAAGAAATACTCGATATAGTCAGCATGCGGAAAGAATTTGCCGCGAACCAGATCGCCATTCAAGTCACGCGGTCCATCGCTTTTGAGTTGAATCCCCATCTCCTGACGCGCGAATTCTTTTGCGTCTTCATTCATCCCTGATTCAAATGAGGCCATCAGTGCACCTCCGCGATCAAGGAAAACCCGCAATTTTTGAGCCAGGTCTGCATTAACCGGAATATTATCCGGCAAAACAATGATCTTGTAACATAATAGGTCGCTACTAGTATCAATGATATCGAATTGGTGCGCACTAGCATCCAACATTCGCGTTATACCCATCAACGCAGGAGGTAATCCTCCTATTTCAGCGCCACAGAATTCTTCAGGTGTTAAAACGCCGATATCTACCAACGGCTTGATATTTTGACACCATGGCTCCTTTTTCTCCACCTCGCGATAAACCGATCCCACTAATTCGTATACTTGCGGTTCAAGTTTACCCAGGGGATGGAGTTGGTCACCGATGCAGCATTTGGCTCCCAGTGCTAACATGCGAAAGCATTCGTACTGCAATGCCTCCACATTCTTGAAAGAGTGAAAATCTCCCCAACCGGTATGGAACTTACCAGTTTGGCCCACACAATTTTTTCCAAAAGTGCGCGCATAGCGCATGGTAAGCGGAAAATGCAAGTAACCCCAGTCACCGCTTGGCAAGCTTTCAAGTTCAAAGTGGGTATAAACATCAGCAACTGGATGATGCCGTGTGCCAATGTGCCCTTCGTTATAAAATATCGTACATTCTGAATTGAACTGCCGTATAAAGTTTGTCATATCTTGTTTGAAACGGTTGACGGTCTGCAAAGCAAACTGCCTGCGGGCACCCGTATCGGCGAAATCTAAACCTTCAATGTCCATTTTAGCCCGGCAGTAGTGGCAAGAACATACTAATGGACGTACAACATCGAAGAAAAGGCCATCCACCGGAAGGGTTTCTGCAATTTCTCGCACGTGCGGTTTGAGAAAAGCTTCAACGTAAGGAGAGTTCAGGCACAGATCGCGGTAAAAGCCTGCTTCAAATGGTGACAAATCCTGAAAGGAGCTGATACACCCCTTTTCATCCAAAGCAAGCCATTCAGGATGGTTATCAGCCGTATAGTGGTCCCATTGAACGGAGGTATATATCGGTACTCGAATATTCCTGGCATGGCAGGCATCAATTTGTTCCTTGAGCAGGTTGATCGCGAGATGCGGATGTCGTCGCTCCGGATTTAATGGCGTGTCATAGTAAATCCAACCATGGTGACAACGAGCAAAGCATGTAATCGAATTCACCCGTGCTTTTTCGAGAGTGTTTGCAAACTCTACTGGGTCAAACTGTGAACCGATGCCATCGATAGCTTCACTCGTATGGAAATCAAGGTGTATCTGACGAAAACGAAGGTCAAAATTACTCATGTATAATTCTCATTATCAAAGCTTAACCACCATTCTTTTTTGACAAGCAACTATTCTTGCGGGTTTACATTGTTTGCTGTGACAGATTGTCAATTGGTTTTTGTTTTCCTGGATTATTTAAAACGTTTTCATAGCCTGCATCATAAAATTGAAACCCTGACGCTTTCATGCTCAAAGTAAAAGGGCATCCTTATTTTTTAACATCATTTTGTCGCTGATTACCCTTTCACCGCCCCTGTGGTCATGCCAGAAAGGATGTAGCGTTGTGCAAACAAATAGATGATGATGACAGGGATGATCGTCAACACGATATCCGCCGAAACTAAACTCCAGTCCGATGAATATTGACCAAAAAAGTTATAAATCGCCAGCGTCATCGGCCAATTCGAGGTCCGGTTCAAATAGTAAAGGGGTAATACAAATTCATTCCAAAAGTCGAGCAGGTTTAATACAGATGCTGTGACTAAAACAGGCGTCATCAAAGGAAAAATGATCTTAAAAAACACCTGCAGTGGACTGCATCCATCAATGATCGCAGCTTCATCGAGCTCAATAGGCAAGGATTCCATATACGCATAGATCAAGAAAAGATTGATGGGGATATGCATGGCAGCATAAAGAACGATAATCCCCAATTGTGAGTTTATCAAAGCAGTCCACTGCATCACTTTGGTAAGGGTCACAAAATTAGTTGGCATTGCGATACCCATAATGATAAACAGATAGATTCCTCGGTTGAACCGCGTTCGATTTCTGGATAGCACATACGCTGCAAGAGCAGTGAGGATAATACCAAGCAAGGTTCCCAGTACTGCGTACAACAAGCTGTTCGCGAATGCTGTCGTTAATTTACCTTCTTCTATTACGGTAATAAAGTTTTGCCATTGCAGCTTGGTTGGTAACTCGATCCCCATAGAACTGGCTTCAGTACTAGTTTTCAACGCATTGACAAAAACCAGATAGATCGGAGTAATCATAATTAAGCAAACAGCAATTGCAACTGTATGGTAGACCAAGCTCCCAAGAGATCGCCTTTTCATTACGCTTTTGCTCCTACATTTTCTCGTGTCATGAATCGGATCACAAAATAGCCCAATCCAATCATGACAAGGAATAACAATGATGACAGCGCTGTAGCTACACCCCAACGGCCTTTTGAAAACTCATCAAATATGACTGTATAGACAGTATCTGTTACGCGACCGGGTCCACCTTTTGTTAGTACATAGACGATGTCAAACACTTTAAGACCATAAAGAAGGTTTAGTACAGTCGTCACGGCCAGAACAGGTTTTAGCATCGGCAAGGTGATATGGCGAAATTTTGCCCAACTATTTGCTCCATCGATTGCCGCAGCTTCATAATACTCGGTAGGAATGGTCTGTATCCCGGCTATCAGGATTACCATAATATACCCCACGCCTTTCCAGGTATCCACCCCAATAACTGAAGGCATTGCCCATGTCGGAGTCACCAACCATTGTTGTGCCAAAAAGCCCAAACCTAAGCTGCGCAATGAAGTGTTTAGTAGACCAGTCGCTGGATTCAGAATGGATTTAAAGATTAGGCTCACAGCTAGCATGGGCAGTACGGCCGGCAAATATATTATCATCCGGTAAAAAGAAGCCAGGCGCCTGATCCCATTGGTAAGAAGTATTGCGAGACCCAGTGAAATAACTGTTTTTAAAATGATCGTGACTACTGTAAAGATGAAGGTATTCTTGATATAGTGCAAGTAACCTTGGCTTGATGAAAAAATCAATTTAAAGTTTTCCAGCCCAACAAAATGAACATCTGATGAGTAGCTAGACCAATCAGTGAAGGCATAGAAAAAGCCCATAATGCTGGGCAAAACAACAAAAATTAGATAAAGAATAAGGGCACCAACAACAAGATAAAACGGGAAAATTTTATTTCTCATAAAGTTTCTTCACCAGGAACCCAAGGCAATTTTTTTAATGATGATTACATCAATCTGTATAAATTATATAATCATCGTGGCACTCACGTGTAATTGAAAAAATGTAAGTGCCACGATGATTGTTTAGAGAGTCTTTACTTCCAGCCGGGATCCCCAGCGGTTGTTGCCATATCGGTTCTTCGCTGATCAATATTCTTCAACATGCCTTCAGGAGTAAGGGTGCCAGTGAACATCGCTACAATATCTTTACCCATATCCATCCATTGAGGGTTGACATAATTGACTGCTGTCTGGTAAACCGTACCACGAGTATCTTTTTGGGCATCGAAGAAAGCCTGCAACTCGGATGTATATTCGCTTTTCACACCCTGGAATGGCAGGGATAATGCCTTCGGATTGGTATCAACATAGTATTGCAGATTTTCAGGCTGCGTAAGGAATTCGAAGTACATTTTCGCTTCTTCAATGTGCTTCCCACCAGAATAGATGAATTCGGTCGGACCAGCGGGATTGACGTTCAAAAGCTGGTTATCAGCCAAAGGCATCACGAAGAATCCGAAGGTGTCTGCCTTGACTTCTGGGTAAGCTGCCTCAACTAATTGGGGGAATGATGTGCCATACAATACCATAGCGACCTTACCGCTTGCCATGGCTTTTTGGGCATCCGCATAGGTATCAGACAAAGCATTCTCACCCATGAACCCTAGTGTGTAGATTTCATTTAGTTGTGTCAGAGCAGTGAGCATGGTTTCATTGCCGGTAAATGTCGCCGTATTTGCGTTTAGAGCTTCAGCTAACCCGGGGGTAACGTTCTCGTATTGTGGGCCAAGTTCAGGGAACCATAAAACTTGGTGCCAGCCATCTGAGATTGGTTCATACAACGGTTGAATTCCATTGTCAAGCAGTGTCTGACACAGGGTTTTGAATTCCGCATAGTTGGTGGGTACACTCAAATTGTATTGCTCAAAGATTGCCTTATTGTAGTTGATAACCCAGCTATTACTGAGCACATCAGTGTAAGTCAACCCATAAAGCTTTCCGTTGACTGTTGCTTGAGCAGCAACCAGGGGATCTTCCATTTTAGCCCAGGGTTCCGCAGACAGATCTACGGCATTTTTTTCAACATCGTAATTCAGTATCAGGTCAGTCACACCGCTTTGTCCACCAAAAATATCAGGACCTTCACCGGTGTTTAATTTTGTCTTCAGGAGGGTAAAATACTGATCTGAAGGAACAATCTGATAATCAATGTGGATACCTGTCTGCTCCTCAAACTTCTGACCCAAGTCCCTCTCTGCATCAAAAACCCAGTCCTGGCTCGCCAAATAGGTGAGGGTCACGTCCGATTTTACTGGAGCATCCGTGGGAGCAGCTGTGGCAGCGACTTCGGTCGCAGGCGCAGCTGTAGGAGCTGCAGCAGTCGGCGTAGCAGGGGTTGCACAAGCTGCTAATAAACCACAAAGTAACACAATAGAGAAAAATACAGAAACTAACTTCTTAATAGACATTTTTCTTCCTCCTTACAAAGATTGAATAGTGACGTGTTTGTGAGCAAAAGCAGTGAATCTGAAGCGGTTTATTGAAAATTACGCACACCTCCTTTAAAAACATAGGTAGATATGTGATTAGCTATTAATGATGGTATCGTTACCATACAAACATACTAGCAGAAACAAATACCCATGTCAAGCATCTATTTTGTAAAACCAAACACTTTATTTATTTCAATCTCATTTCAAGTTAAAAATCGTGTATTTCTCCATAAACTTTTTGCAATGATCCATTCTTCAATATTTAATCTCACTGGTTATTAGTGATAATCCAACAACACTTATAGAATAACCTTGCTGATTATTATTGGTAAGACTGAAAAACGAATTGGCACTATAAACACCACAAATCACCAGTCAGCGGTCTATAGCTTAGGCGAGAACAATTCAAACTTGTTTTTAAATTGGCTTTTTCCTTTTATTTTAAAAGTTAAATAACTGATACTTGACAATGACATTTGTATCTGTTAATATGATGATATGGTATCGGTACCATATCATCACAAACAGAACATAAGAGGATTCTATGAAAAACAATGCAACTGCATTATCTACTCGTCATAAAGATGACTTAATCGTCATTGCAGGTGCCGGTGGTTTTATTGCCGGTTCGTTAACAAGATATTTTCACGATCAAGGCTTCGCCAATATTCGTGCAATTGATAAAAAACCCCTTCCCATGTGGTATCAACGTGTTCCAGGAGTTGAAAGCTTATCTTTGGATCTAAGCGACCCCGGAAATTGCAAGCGCGCAACCGAAGGAGCAGTTGAAGTCTACAATCTCGCGGCAGACATGGGCGGCATGGGGTTTATTGAACGTTTTAGAGTTGAATGTCTACGCAGTGTTTTGATCAATACTAATCTGATTGAAGCTGCCTATTGGGCGGGGGTTGACAGGTACTTTTTTGCATCATCCGCCTGTGCGTATAACACAACCCTTCAAACCGACCCCAATGTTCGAGCTTTGAAGGAATCAGATGCTTACCCGGCGATGGCTGAACGCGGTTATGGTTGGGAAAAGCTTATTTCGGAGATGTTCTGCCAGGAATACACTGCCGAGCGTGGCATGAAAACAGCGATTGCACGGTTCCATAATGTATACGGGCCCAATGGCACATGGGATGGCGGCCGTGAAAAAGCGCCTGCAGCATTGATTCGAAAAGTTGTTGAAGCCCTAGATAAAAACAGTAATACTATATCCATTTGGGGTGATGGAAACCAGACACGCAGTTTCATGTATATTGATGATTGCGTCAAAGGCATTGACATGATCATGCACTGCGACGCTCTCATAGCAACCCCGGTAAACCTCGGTACTAGTGAACTCACCACCATCAATAACCTGGTTAGTATCGTTGAAGATATTGCGAGCCTCAAGCTAGACAGACAATATGAATTAGATGCGCCTCGTGGTGTCGCAGGGCGTAACAGCGACAACACATTCATTAAACAGGTACTCGGATGGGAACCAGATACAAGTCTGCGAATTGGTATGGAAAAAACCTATCATTGGATCAAACAACAATATGCAGATCGTAAAGCTGGAAAACCCACAACAGCCGGATACAAAGACAATTAATCATCATTTCTGCATTTCTCCTTTCTCGGATGGCAATTCTGGTTAGCACACAATCAGGATTGCCATCACGAAAAAAAGAAATTTTTATTGGATAAAAAAATGGTCAAAAACATCCAGCCTCAAAACACTAAACACTTAAAAACCATTCCTTATCGAATGGCTTTTGCAGGAGGTTGGATTGATCAGCCCTTTATTTCAATGCACAATCCCACCCCCCCAGGTTCGATGGTTGTTGTCTCTATCGAACCAACCGTTGATTTCCTGGATCGCTGCGGTATGGGAACCAGTACAAGAAAAATTGCATCCGAAATCTGGGGAAATCAGTTACCCGACAAAGACCCTACTGTAATAATGCACGAACTTTATTCTCTTGAGAACCAAGGTAAAACTGCTCCTTCAGGCTCTCAAGATATGGCCGGAATAATCTACCCAGGCATCAACCGTCTGGATTACGACTATTCATTTGAGGGCGGGTATTTTCCAGCACATATTGAAACCAATACCGATCCAGAAGTGGCACGATGGTTGGAAGAAATAATCTATGTCATTCCAATAAACCAACGCCCTATAGGCTACGACCCATTGACCGAAAAGAATCTTCATCCAGAATGGATTCAACGCTTAGGACAGACAGGTAAAGCTTGTTTTGATGCCATTGTAAAAAAAGATGCGGCGGCACTAGGTGCATCGATGAACGAATGCATGGTTTGTTGGCAGAATATTTTACCTAATACAGTTCAACATCCATTAATAGACATCAATTTATTAGAAATTTTATCTTCTTATCAACAACAAAATTTTGGGGCCATGTATTCCGGTTGTGGTGGTGGTTATTTATATATTGTTTCAGACCGTCCAATTTCAAATAGTTTAAAAGTAAAGATCAGGTTGAAATGATGAAAAACATTATTGTTGTTGGTAGTTTTAATAATATTAAATCTCGTGATGTTCGTTTCTTGCAAGAAGCATCCAAGCTTGGAGAATTAACAGTTTTACTTTGGTCTGATGAGCTTTTTGAACTTGTGGAAGGTAAAACACCAGAATTTCCTCAAGTAGAACGAAAATATTTTATTGAATCCATCCGTTATGTAAATCAAGTGATTTTGATAGATGAATTGCCAAACAGCGATGAATTTCCTATGCTAAATTTCATCACCCCTGATTTTTGGGCTGTAGAAGAAACAGAAGACAATCCAAGTAAACGCTCTTTTTGTTCGAAACAAGGATTTCAATTATCAATAATTAAAGAACATAACCTACAATTATTTCCAATTATTCCGTTTAACATGGAACCTTCATCTTCCAACCAAAAGGTCATTGTTTCTGGTAGCTTTGATTGGCTTCACACAGGACACATTCGTTTCTTTGAAGAAACTTCCGAATTGGGTGATCTTTACGTGGTTGTTGGACATGATCAAAACCTGCAATTGCTCAAAGGTGAAGGGCATCCATTGTTTCCGGAATATGAACGTCTTTACATGGTGCAATCGATCCGTTTTGTCAAACAAGCACTTATTTCAACCGGACACGGTTGGATGGATGCAGAGCCTGAAATCGACCTCATTCAACCAGATCTCTATGTGGTAAACGAAGATGGCGATGTACCAGATAAACGCAAGTTCTGTCAGGAACGCAATCTTCAATATAAGGTATTAAAACGTGCACCTAAACCAGGTTTAGCTGCAAGACAAAGTACTGCTTTGCGTGGATTTTAATACTCAATCATAACTACTAATTCCAGAAGCGATGGCGATGTTCCAATTGTTGTCCATCTGCATTGCTTAGGATCCTTGATGGCATAAGGAGGAAAACAAAGAATGTATTATGCAGTAATAATGGCCGGAGGATCTGGAACTCGCTTATGGCCGCTCAGTAGAAGAGCGTACCCAAAACAGGCATTAAAGCTTGTTGGAGATAAAACGATGTTCCAATATGCGGTTGAACGAATCACCCCTGTATTCCCTTATCAACGGATTTTGGTGGTCACCATTCCGCAACATGCTAAGATTCTTCAAGAACAATACCCTGAAATCCCAGCAGAAAACTTCATTCTTGAACCAGAAGGTCGCGGCACAGCTTCTGCCATCGGGCTGGTATCAATACATTTGTTGCAACGTGATCCAGATGCATGTATGGTCATTCTCACAGCCGATCACTATATAACAAAAGTAACTCATTTTTGTAACATTTTAGAAGTTGCAGAAAATATAGCTCGCGAAGGAAAATTAGTCACATTAGGAATTCAACCTTCATCCCCCTCCACAGGTTTTGGATATATCCAACAAGACGAAATAATCAATAAGTTAAATGGATTTTCTGTTTATAAAGTTAAGCAGTTCATTGAAAAACCTGACCTCGTAAAAGCACAACAAATGCTGAAAAGCGGCAATTTTTCCTGGAACAGCGGCATGTTCGTTTGGAAAGCCTCTCAAATAATAACTGAATTTGAGCACCAAATGCCCAAATTATTTGCTCAATTAATGCAAGTAAAGAATGCGCTATTGACTTCTGAGTACTCAATTGTATTGAATACTATTTGGCCTCTCATTACAAAGAATACAATTGATTATGGAATCATGGAAGGGGCAAAAAACACAGTCGTAATTCCTGTAGACATTGGCTGGACAGATATCGGTAGCTGGGGAAGCCTGATAGATCTTTTACCGGCAGATCAAGATCACAACATCTTTTTAGGGTCTCATATTTCCATTGATACAAAAAACACACTGTCCTTTGGAAACAAACGTCTGATCGCAACCATGGGTGTTGAAAATCTGGTTATCATTGACACCGAGGATGTTGTGATGATTTGTTCCAAAGAATGCGAGCAGGATGTAAAAGCATTGGTTGAACACCTAAAGAAAGAAGATTTATCGCAATACATTTAAAAGGAAACAAAAAAAATTCACAGGCTTTGATTAACATTTTGAGAAATTGAAGGATCAATTATGATAAAAACAGGTCTTCTAAATCCGCAAATATTATCTCTTTTAGCGCGTATTAGACATACCAATACGTTGGTCATTGCAGATCGCGGTTTTCCATTTTGGCCCATGATAGAAACTGTTGATATTTCTCTTATTGATGATATTCCTACTGTTTTACAAGTATTTGATGCAATCAAGAATAATTTTAATATTGGACAGATCTTTATGGCTTCCGAGTTTTTGAAAAACAACTCGAGATCGGTTATCAACGATTATGCAGTTTCAAGAGGGGATGTCTTAATTAAATATGAACCACATATTGATTTTAAGTTAAGAGTTCCTCGTGCAATAGGGCTTATCCGAACTGGAGATTCCATACAGTATGCCAATATGATCATTGAATCGGAGTAATTTTTCAATGGGTGGAGTGAGAATTATCCTCTTTTATCTTTTTCGCAAATTTACAGTAAATACTCTCATAAAGTCATGCTTTTAATTCTTTTAAATATCTCCTTTGTTTCCACTCTGTTTTGGCAAACATTTTAACCACAATAACATGTTGCATATCTGTACTTCGGCACGTGCTTCATACATATTATTGATTTCGTGTATACTTTATTTGAATATAAAACTTCATTCCGGTTTTCTCGCTCGAATGACCAGATGTTTTCAAGGGTCATAATTATCAGATATTTATAACTAGTACCGGGGTTGATCACAATAATGCCAACTATTCGTGAAGTCGCAAACTTAGCCGGTGTAGCTCCTATCACAGCTTCCAGAGTCATTAATGACTCAGGATATGCCAGCGAAGATGTTCGGCAACGAGTAAAACAAGCCGCTGAACAGTTAAATTACGTCCCCAATATATTAGCCAGAAGCTTAAAATCAAAAAGAACTCACACACTCGCTCTTGTGATTACCGATATTACCAACCCTTTTTGGACCACTGTAGCTCGTGGTGTTGAAGATGCGGCTAGTGAAAAAGATTACAATGTAATTTTTTGTAATACCGATGAATCTGCGCAAAAACAAAAAGCGTATTTACAAACGTTAATCCAGAAGCAGGTTGATGGGGTTCTATTAGTTCCAGCTTCCAGTGAAGAAAACCCGATTGAGTTTTTACGACAACAAAATGTTCAAGTTGTGCTTTTGGATCGCAGTTTGCCAAATACCGAGGTAGATGTTATTCGCTGCGATTCTAAAGGAGGTGCCTACCAATTAGTTAAGCTCCTCATTAAATTAGGTCACCGAAATATTGCTATCCTCAGAGGCCCGCATGGTGTGTCATCTGCCGAAGACCGCATGGCCGGATATCAACTTGCTCTACAAGAAACAGGCTTGGAATTACGCAATCAATTGGTTTTCTCGGGGGAGTTTTCTGTTGATAGTGGATACCAGATGACCAAAAAACTTCTTTCAATGACTCCCAGGCCAACAGCCATGTTTGCGAGTAATAACTTCATCGCTATTGGAGCACTAAAAGCACTTCGTGACGCGCAAGTGAGCGTTCCAGGTGAAATGTCAGTTGTGGGGTTTGATGACCTCCCCTTGGCAATTGTCGTGGATCCCTTTTTGACTGTTGCAGATCAGCCAGCATATGAAATGGGTCGACTTGCCACTCAGAGATTACTCGAACATCTTGATGGCGAAGTGATTGATGAAATACAAGAAACCATATTACCTGTTTCGATTATTGAACGAAAATCTACTAAAGCCATACCATAGATTCCATTAATAGTGCTGGTTCCGACTCGATTGTTGAGGTTCTCCTTAGTTTGGGGAGGGTGGTTCTCAAACATCTCATACCGATGGTGCGTATTAGCGTTCATGTACAACTACAATCCAATTATTGATGTTTCACCCAAAATCCAACGGTTTCAATCTATTGTCTCTTGAGATCGCTGCTTCTCTTTAACTTTGATTGTGCCCGTATCGTTCTATTTGTGGATTTATGGCGTTTGCTAAAACAAAAGGACATAGAAAAAGCTTAGAAAGACAATATAATGAGGCGTATTTTTTCTGGTTAGGTCTACTAATGTTGGTCAGTTTTTGAATTAATAAGATTTTCCATTTCAGACCATTATAAAGAAATATCTGGTTTTTCAGACTTTTCTTTTATTCAGATTAGATATCAATCGCATTACCTTCACTGTCCTCAATGTCTTCTATAAGCATTTTAGAAAGTGTGGGATGAGCCATAACGGTGAGAAAAATGAAACCTGCGTTTGAGACGTTTGTCGACACAAAGGGTTTATAGCCATAAACATTCCACCCGTTTTACACATGACGATGAATATCGGCGACCTTATTCCCAATACCAGGGTATTGGTTCATTTGTATCGTGTTTTGGCATATATTTGCGTAATGCCGGCTCCAATATAAACGAACACACCAATGCGCATGCTCCCGGCAAAACAACAATCAAGTACGGAATGAACCAGAGAAGAATTGCAGATCCGGTGAATAACACCAACAAAAGAATAGTCCGCCAGAAAAAACGAAGGGACATCACAATGCTTAGTTTCAAAAGTGCGCCGACACTCATAGAAAAACGTGAAATAACCGGTGCAAGATAAGGCTGAATAAACAACAATGGCAGCAGAAGCGCTTTGGCTGCAAAGGATAAATAACCACTTGCCAGAATTGTCGTTCCATTCTTGGTCATGCTGTTCATTGTCCAAATGACGGCGACCATGGCGGTGGCGTAAATCAGAACTATACATGTCAGGGGAATACCGGTTCGTAGACTATCGCGAAAGGATCCAAAGAAGTTATTCAAAAACGAACCGTTGTTTTTACGCACTTGTTTGACCGCCACGTAATAAAGTGCAGATGTCGCGGGAAGAATGGTAACGATTGGAATGCAACAGATTACCCACAGGATGCTGACCACCATAATGTTAAATAATTGTTCCCCAAATAAGAACAATGGTCCATCCGGATTAAAAAGAGTACGCAATATTTATATACCTCCGGTTAAGTTTTTCAGAGCAATATCATAATATAATAATTAATGACTCTGCTTCAAAAAGATCGTTTCATCAAGTAGATCATTTGAAAGTGGAGCTTATTGCTTAAAAAGAAACTAAAAGCTTCTCAAAAACTCCAAAATATCCTTCCAAGTGGTTAATAATCTATCTCTCATTTCAATAAACAAGTTTTTGTATTGGAGCCATTAATGATAACATGAGACATTTCAAAGTAAAGTGATTAAGCAAGAAGCTCTCCTGTATGATTCGAGTACAGATGAAAGCCACGGAAATAATCACAAATGTGAAAACTTGCTTCTAAATACGACTTGATATAATGATAAGCGAAATCAAGAGATGAGAGCAACTGTGAAAAGAATACGGTCCGCCAAGAAAAGCCTGATACGTTATTTCTTCATACTGCTGCTCATAACGCTGCTTTGCTTCATATTGTTCGGCGTCTATTCAATATGGACATTTGAAAAGCAGATGATAACCAGTAACCAGACGTCTTTGGACGTATACTTCAATAATCTCGTCTATGTATTGGAAGATTTGACTCTCTTCAATCAGAATGTTTATTCCGACGATACCGATTTCTTAATATTATCTTCAAGAGCCGATACCATATCCGACCCGCAGAAGGTCGTGATGGAATATAATCTGCGAAATTCCATCCAAAACAGAGTGCCAGATACCGGAGCTATTTTTATCTTCAATAAATCCAAATCCGTTTATTTTTATGGGTATGGTTCCAAATTTAGCGGCGGCACGGTGACCAAGGCGAGCATCGACCTTATGAACAGGATAAGAGAACAATTGATATCCACCAAGCAAAGCGACCTTATGCGTTGGCAGGTATATTCGGAGGAAGAAAACGTACTGCTGATGAACACTTATCGCCTACGCGATATGTATGTGTGTTCAATGCTTGATCTTAATGCTTTTATCGACACACATACAACAAATAGGGAGATTAGCGAGTACGTTTTTTTCACGAAAGATCGAATCTTAACTAATGTGGATTTTACAAATAGTGAAGGCATAACACTCGATAGAATTAAAAACGTTAACGACAATATATTTATTAACTTACATGCGGGCAATATCATTCGATCAGATTATTATGAAACCTTCGGAATTGGTTTGAGTGGGGTCATGTCGCTGGAAGAAATGTGGAGTTACTTGAAGATATCTGTAACCCTCTTCCTTATCGCGATCATTGTCATTTGTTTACTTTTTTTCGTTATATATTCGTTTATAAGCCGCTTTTTAATCTATCCGCTCAACCAGATCACAAGCGCCTCCAAAAAGCTTGCGGGCTCTGAAGCCGAGGAGCACCTTTTGCAAGATCAGGATGATCTCCTTGAATATTCCACCATAAGGATTGCCCTGAAACGACTCGTTGAACAAAAGGTCAACTTGGAACAGGACAATATTAGTAAAACACAGGAAAAAGACCACGCACTTCTGCAATACTATCAACTGCAAACGAGGTCGCATTTCTTTCTGAATTGCCTGAAAAGTCTGTACAATATGTCTGAAAAAAGCGAAATGGAAAAGATGAAGATGATGATATTAGCTTTCTCGAATCATCTACGTTATATTTTCCATGACAACCTATTGCTGGTCACCCTTAAATCAGAGCTGGATGAAGCACAGGATTACTATCAAATCATTCAAATGGATCGGGCAAATCCACTCCTGCTCAATCTTGAAGTGGATCAAAGTCTATTGGATTGTAAGGTACCGCCGCTGGTTGTACAGACCTTTTTGGAAAACTCCTATAAGTACAACCCGGGTAACAAAATATTTCTACGATTTCTTGTCCAGGTCGACCGAATAGAGTTAGAGAAAAAGCCGTACATCAGGCTGCGCCTGAGCGATAACGGTGTGGGATACAGCAATGATATGCTGAAAAAACTATCTGAGGCAGACGAACAGTTCGAACAATATCACGTCGGTATCAGTAATTTAAGAAGAAGGATGACGTTGATCTATCAAAATGATTTTCAATTAGCTTTTTTTAATGCTCCTAGCGGCGGCGCATGTTCATTGATTTACCTTCCGATATGGCACGAATGAAGGAGAGGAAAAGATAATGAATGTGCTTATCGTTGACGATCAAATTTCCGTAATTAATGGCATATTGTCAGGGGTGCACTTCAAAGATCTGGGAATTGATGTTGTTCGCTCTGCTGCAAGCAGTGAAGAGGCACTCGCGGTGTTCAGCGAAACCCCTGTGGACATCATGATGACGGATATCGAAATGCCGGGTGAAAACGGTCTCGACCTCAATAAAAAAATACAAGCGAAATACCCTGACACAATTCGCATCCTGCTGACCTCCCATGCGGAATTCAGCTATGCACAAGAGAGTGTAAAACTGGGCTGCTTTGATTATATTCTGCAGCCGGCTCCTTATGAGGATATCGAGGAATGCCTGCACCGTGCGTTGGAGTATATCTATCAGCAGCGGAAAAAAACCCGACTATATCAATATGGGCAGTTACTCGAAACAAACGAGACCGAGCTGATGGACCATATCGTCATGGAAATGTTCTCACGAGTCCCGGAAGATGCGAACTCTTCATTGGAATTTCTGAACAAGATGGGATACCCGATCAGCAAAGAAAAGAAGATTCAGATCATCATCATCAATGTAATGTCGTTTCGCATCTCAAATGAACCGATTTTTTCGGAGAAGAGTATCCATAAAGCCATATCAAAAGCCCTTAAACAGGCAAATATTACTTATCCAATTTTGGCGCTCAGCACCGTAAACCCGTTCAGACAATTTGTCCTCGTATTATTCTCAGCTACTACTGAGGATTTAACCATTTCAGGCTGGCAGTATCAAGTGTTTTATGAGAAGCTCAGCGGGGAACTGGCAAATGAGGCGCTGACGTGCTATATAGGCAGCTCAGTCACCTGCGAAAAT
>PNNU01000017.1 GCA_013824385.1 Anaerolinea sp. | reverse complement strand
AGGATGCGAACAGCGATGGGAGCGTTGACAAGGAAGAATTCCTCGCCAACATCAAGAAGCAAGATGGCGATACCGACAAAAAGCTCACCAAGATGTTTGAAGAAACCGACACTGATGGTGACGGCAAGATCAGCCAGTCTGAAAATGAAGCCGTCTTGAAGAAAATGCAGCAGGGCGGCAAACCCAAAGGTCCGCCACCCGCTCAAAGCACAGGCGCTTCTTCAAAGAGTTCTTATTCAAGCAGTACATCCAGCTCCACTACCAACTATGATGTACGTGACACCGATAAAGATGGCGAAGTCTCCATCCAGGAAAAGTTAGCCTACATCCTCAAACAACTCGAAGAAAATGCCAATGCCGAATTAAGCCAAAGTGAATATGACAGCACTGGTCAAACGACCGAATCCAGCAATCTGGTCGCAACCACCTTCAGTATCAAAGCCTAACCCAACGAAAGGATATTACAAAAAGTCCTCCCGCTACTAACACGGGAGGATTTACTTTTATATTTGTCTATTTTATCTCAATCAGAACCGCTTTCACTACCTGCCGGTAGAGATAATTGTCACTTTTCTCATCATAACTTTGACAGGTTACAAGAGTAATCCAACTCGAAGATTCATTATTCAAAGGTGAAAGATCATCCGGATATACGCGTTTCACCTGCCGAACTCGATAGATATACTGTTTTTCAGCGACATGAATGATAATTTTGTCGTTCCATCCCATTTTTACTAGATTAACAAATGGACCAGGTTTGCCATTGGGCAGATAAACGTGTCCTGTGATTACTGAGTTGCCCGCTGTTGTTGGATAAGCCGTTTCATCCAACCAGCCTGCCATGTTCCCCAGCCATGAAACATCCCAAGAATTATCAACCATTGGAACTCCGACAATGGGCATTTTAATATCCAATTTCGGTATTTCAAGCCAGAAATCACCCAATTCATTATAGAGTGTGGTTTGTTTTGGCAGAAGAGTAACCTGGTTTGGAGCGAAACCTGTGTCTGGCAGATCCTCGGGGGTTACATCCCAGATAAAATCAGCAAGAGCAACAGATCGTTCACCAACATCCTCGGCGTCTCCATCACCATTGAGATCACTGTCTATAAAGGCATTATTCTTGACCACGGTGCTGCCATTTACCGTCACAGTGAAAGTGATTGAGATCGCGTTTTTTGCATCAACGGGTTCCAATGCTCCAAGATCTGGCCCAAGGATGCCTTCCCAGATAATCTGTCCCCGCGGATATGCAGGTGTTGGTCCCTCATAATAGCAAAGTTCAGTCACTGTTTCTGAAGAAGAGGTGCATGAAACGCCAAATGAAGTTGAACCATCCGGTGAAGTATCCGGGATGCCATATCCGCTGTCTACTAGATTTGGTGTAAAGGTCGTCATTTCTGGGATTGGATCATGTACTACGGCATGAACACCAACAATATTTGTATTGTTGATCCATACCATGGTCCATTTTAATTCCGGTTGGCCTGAATCATTAACAGTTTTAATACCAAACGGAGGATCAAATATTTTTGCGCCAAAATAGACTGGAGTTTTATCATTGTCATCTGATGGATCATCATCTTTTACTACTTCACCATCCGGATCTGAACCGTCATCAGATTCATCAGTGGCAACATTCTGATGTTCGTCTTCTCCCGTCGCGGTTGCGGAATTCAAGAAATTCGCCCGATCCGGGATCACTCGTACAACGACGGTGATGGTTCCAGGATTTTCAACACCTAATGTGTCACTTCCCTCAAGTAATTGAACATTGGTATCACCATTATAGGAATTGTTGACCGTAAAATCAGAACTTGAAATTGATTGGATCGTAAACGAAGAGTCTGCGGGAAAAGTATCTCTGAGATTATCTTCAACTTGAACGTTAAAGAGATCTGAAGTTCCATAATTTTTTACCAAGAATTCAAAGGTTACATCCCAGGTGCCGATACTTACTGAGACTGGTTCACCAATTTGCCGCTTAGCCAATCCTATCTTTGCAAACAAGATCAATCCTTGATCCACCGTTAGATCTTCTTCACCTGCACTCAAGGTTGTGATTGGGGTTTGACCGGTTACCTGGTTTCCATCGCTATCGATCGCATCATTAGCAGTAACATTTGCCTGGCTAAAATAATAACCGGCATTTGGTAAAGTGAAGATCGCATAATAATCTCCAGGTGTCAACCCGGTAAACGAGTAATATCCACCCCCAGATGTATTGGTTGTTAGTAACTTCACGTCAGTGGAGGTGTACAAATCCACCGTCACGCCGTCAATGCCCAATTCACCCGTATCCTGCAAATTATTTGCATTAATATCCAGCCATACGAAGTTACCAAACGAAGCCTTCGTATTGCTCAATCCTGCGTCCCAGGTAATATCATGTTCACCCACGCCAAGGTCAATAATGCTGGTGCGATGCGTTGCAGGGTTGGCATCAGAATCTGTTGCATCGTTGCCCCCCAGGTTTGCAGTCGAAAAGCTGTAACCAACAGGAGGATCAAATTCGAGAATATATGCTCCTGGTTGTAGATCGGTGAATGAGTAATAACCGCCATTTGAAGTGGTTCTCGTCAATATTGGCGTTGTACCGGTTGAAGTAAACAATTTTACTGAAACACCATTAATGCCCGGCTCTCCTCCATTTTGGATTCCGTTGCCGTCATTATCAAGCCAAACCAAGTTGCCCAATGAAGCCAGGGCGGTATTAAAACCTGCATCCCAATAAAGCTGCTCTTCACCAGAGGCAAGTGTGGTGGTTATTGTTGAGCCTGTTGCCGGGCTGGGATCACTATCCAACTCATCGTCTGCACCTTGATTATCCGGTGCAAAGCTTAAACCTACCGGAGGAATAAAATCTATGAAATAGGTTCCAGGAATTAATCCTGTAAACCCATAGATTCCATTTACTCCCAATACAGCCGCGGTTACAGTGGAAGTTACGGCCGAATCGTTATCACCTGTAGTTCCAGGAATGCCATCTGGACCGAAACCCGGTCGGTAGAGATTCACTGTGACACCATTAGCGCCAGATTCACTAGAGTCTTGAATTCCGTCACCATTGCTGTCAATCCAGGCAAGATTGCCGAGTGAAGCGGGCAAGTACATCCCTGCATCCCAGGTGTAATCTGTTTCACCAGAAGTTAATGTTGTGGTTACAGTTTTTCCGTCATTTGCAGCATCACTATCAACTCCATCAGCGCCAAAATCAGCAGGACTGATCAAGTAACCGGATGGTTTTGTGAAAATCAGGTAATAATCACCAGGGATCAGGTTGTAGAACAGATAAGCTCCATCTGAATCGGTTGATGTGGAAGAAACAATGGCGTTATCGTCAGATGTTCCTGCAACTCCATCAGCGCCAAACCCTGGACGGTAAAGTTCAACCAATACATTTGCGAGATCGGGTTCTCCGCTGTCTTGAATGCCATTTCCATTCGTGTCAACCCAAACATAATCTCCTAATGAAGCCGGTTGGTATAAACCCGCATCCCAGGTCATGTCGTTTTCATTTGTGGTTAGAATGGTATTCGCCATTCTGCCGCTGCTTCGATCAGCATCGCTGTCAACGGCATCATCTGCCCCCATGTTCAATGGACTGATCAAGTAACTTACAGGAGGATGAATGACAACGTGATATTCGCCAGGAACAAGGTCAGTGAATGAATACAATCCACCACCCGCGGTATCCACAGAGCGAACATAAGTACCCTCATTCGCGCCTGTATATAGGTCAACAGTGACACCATTTATTCCGGTTTCACTTCCGCCATCCTGTAAACCGTTCCCATTTACATCAAGCCAGATCAGATTACCAATAGAGGTTTTCTGATACATTCCAGCATCCCAACTCAAATCATTTTCACTTGATGACAGGGTGATAGTGGGTGTCTGGCCGGTCGTTTGATCTGCGTCGCTATCCACTTCAGTATCTGCCCCTACAGATTGCGGGCTGAAAAAATAACCTGAAGAAGGTAGAGTAAATATCAAATAGTAATCACCAGGAACAAGATCAGTAAAGGAGTATAAACCGCCTCCGGACGTATTGGCTGTGGCTACAAAACCTGCACCCACACGATAAAGGTCAACTTTTACGCCGTTAATACCTGACTCACCAGCATCCTGAATGCCGTCTGCATTTGTATCCATCCAAACCTTGTTGCCCAGTGAGGCTTTATTATATAAGCCAGCATCCCAGCTTAAATCGTTTTCACCTGGATCCAACAAAGTTAAATTGGTTTGCCCGCCTGGAATGATCGCATCGCTATCCAAGTTGGCATTGCCACCCTGGTTTGTTAAACTGAACAAATAGCCCGGTGCTGAAAATACAAGAGAGTAATAATCTGGTGATAATCCACTAAACAGATATTTTCCGTCTATTCCGCCGATATTTGCAGTAGTTGTTTGATCAAGAAGAGTTGCAGATGCATTATAGAGTTTGACTTCTATACCATTCACACCCGCTTCACCAACATCTTGTACACCATTACCATTTTCATCAAACCACACAAAATCGCCCAATGATGCAGGCTGAAGATACATACCGGCATCCCAGGTTGGATCATTTTCTCCAGGATCGAGGGTTGTAACTATTGTTTTTCCAATACTTAAAGTCACACTCGAGACATCACTATCAATAGTGTCATCACTCCCGAAGTTAGCAGGACTGAATTGATAGCCGGCAGGTAATTCAAACGTAACATAATAATCACCAGGAACCAAGCCGGTAAATCCGTATATGCCACTGCTGGATGTTGAAGTTGAGCTTACCAGATTATCCGAAGAATCATAGAGGGTAACCGTTACCCCGGCAATTCCTGGTTCTGTACCGTCTTGAACTCCGTTGCGTTTAATGCCGCCCGTTCCCAAACCATTATCATTCCAAACTTTATCGCCAATTGACGCAGTAAAATATAGACCCGTATCCCAGCTCAGATCATTTTCACCTATATCGAGTGTAGTTAAAACAGTTTTTCCAGTAGAAAGATCCGCATCACTATCATTATTTACAGTACTCCCCAAGGCATTTTTCTGAGTAAAAGCATAGCCAACAGGCGGAATAAAACCGACATAATAATCACCCGGCTGCAATTCTCCAAACAAATAGCCGCCTGTGCCAGTGGTGGTCGTGGTTGCAATGATGGTATTTGTGCTGTCATAAAGATTGACCAATACACCTGACATGCCTAGTTCGGAACCGCCATCTTGTATACCATTGTGATTCAGATCATTCCAGACAAAATCGCCTATCGAAGCCAATTGGTATAAACCGGCGTCCCAGGTTAGGTCATTTTCACCGACCGCAATTGTTGTCAGTGCCGTTTGGCCGGTAACAATATCGGCGTCACTATCCAAATCAACATTACTGACACCACTTTTCGGTGCAAAGGCATAACCTGACGGCAGCGTAAAAGTCGCAAAATAGTTGCCAGGTCCCAATTCGTCAAATAAATAGTTACCACTACCATTTGTCAGAGTTGTTTTTACAGGAAGGTTATCGTCAGAAGTAGCCGCAATACCATCCAAACCATATCCAGGGCGGAAAAGTTCAACCGTAACCCCTGCGACACCTGTCTCGCCGCCATCCATGATGCCATTTCTGGCAGTACCGCCGCTTGCCCCATTATCGTTCCAGACAGTATTCCCAATGGATGCGGGCGGTTGATAGATACCGGCATCCCAACTGAGGTCATTTGTGTTTGAAACTAAAGTGATCAATCCAGTTCTGCCAGTAGAGCCGCTCACCAGAGTGGCATCATTATCAGTTGTGGATGTTCCAGCACCTGTCGGACTAAAACTATATCCCGTTGGCAAAGTGAATTCGAGGTAATAATCATTTGCCGGGGTCAGGTTTGAAAACAGATAATAACCGCCTGCTCCAGTTGTACCATTTGAACCTACTTGTGTACCCGAACCAAGAACCCCTTGATACAGTTTTACAGTTACCCCGGTAACACCTGGTTCCCCGGCATCCTGAACACCATCACGATCAAGATCATTCCAGACATAGTCTCCCAATGAAGGTAATTGCGTCAGACCAAAATCGATCGAATTATTATCAAGCGTAAGAGTAATTGTTTTACTGCTTAATAATGTTCCCGATAGATCCGTACCGTTATTATCATCATCAATCACATCTGTAGGGTCGGTGGAATTATTGACAGAGCTGACGATGTATCCCGTCGGAATAGTTACTTTCACCAAATAATCATCTGACGGCAATAACGTAAATTGGTAGTTTCCATTAGCGTCAGTCTCTGTGGTTGATATTGCGTGAAGAGTATCACTGGCTCTATATAATTTTACAATCAGGTTGGCAATACCTGGTTCAGTTCCATCGTGCAAACCATTATTATTTCCGCCACCTCCAGCCCCATTATCCAGCCACACCAGGTTTCCAAGTGTATAGGGTTGGTGGTAAAAACCAAAATCCATTGTACGGTTGGAAGAAGCATTAGCCGCTTCACCAGTTACAGGATTGGTGACTGGATCATTGTCATTAATAGGCATATTTTCACCCAGAGTAACAACGATCGAACGTACATAACCTGGATTGGTTAACGTGTCTGAACCTTTGTTCTGGAGGTCTGTAATCGTATCTGCGAACTTACCAGTACTGTTTGCATACCCGGTAGCGACTTTTGCTTCAACAATGTATTCACCTGGAGCGAGTGAGTCAAAACGGTAATAACCGCTGGCGTCACTGGTAGTAGAGGCGATGACCACTGCCGGATTTAAGTTGGAATAAAGCCTGACGAGCACCCCGCTCATTCCTGGTTCTGTGCCGTTCTTGATGCCATCATTCGCGGAACCGCCAGTTCCAGCTCCGTTATCATCCCAGATGCGATTACCCACACTGTATGCCCCTATAAAGCCAAAATCCAGAGTTCGATTCGATTGATTATCCGACGCTTCACCCGTTTCAGGGTTTAAGGCAGGATTGCTTTCTAATGTGGGTTCATTCGCGCCAAGTCCTAACGTTACATACTGGCTGCGCACAAGAACCCCGATAACATTGGCACCATTATTATCCAAATCCAAATCAGAATTGGGATCGCTTACTGCCCCTGATGTAACCCCATAACCTGAAGGCGTCACAACCTCAACAATGTAAGAATCTGAATAAAGGTTATCAAAACGATAATAACCATCCACATCCGTGACCATTACATCAATAGCACTACCATCAGGCGTGTTATTTTTATCGGTATCGCGATATAACCTGACTGTTACCCCGCTGATTCCAGGTTCAGTACCATTCTGCAGCCCATCACCAGCAGTTCCACTGCCGGCGCCGTTATCATTCCATACCCGGTTGCCAAGTGAAAATGGCAGGTAAAGGCCAAAATCAACTGTGCGATTGGATTGATTGTTGGGGCCTTCTCCAGTTAATGCCGGATTTGTAACTGGATCATTGTCATTGGTGGGTTCGATGGCTGTGGGTTCGAGAGTCACCGGAGAGCTTCTAACAAAACCGGGGATAGAAGCATTCGTACCGTTATTATCCATATCCACAGAACTGCTATCCGGGTCGCCTCCATTAATGGCAGTGACACTATATCCAGTGGGCAGGCCAACTTCAACAATATAGGTACCTGACGCAAGGGCATCAAAGCGATAATAACCATTTGAGTCAGTCGTTTGTGTTGCAATGACACTTCCATCCGGTGTGCCATTATCATCCATATCGGCATATAAATTGACGGTCACCCCGTTTATTCCAGGTTCAGTACCATTTTGGAGGCCGTCTTTGGCAGTACCCCCTCCGCTGCCATTATCATCCCAGACACGGTTGCCCAGGCTGAAGGAGCTGACCACCAGGGTATCACTTGCGTCTTCTGTATTGCTTACACCTTGAAAAGTAGTCAACCTGCCTGCAGGTATGGTATTTGTATAACTTCCTGCAGCAGCACCAACCACCGGTATCACTAACGTACAGGATGAACTCGCTCCAAGTGAACCGCCGCTCAACTCAATTGAATTGGCACCAACGACAGCCGTCAGACTGCCACCACAATTATTGACAGGTACAGGGGCGGGCAACAATGTGTCTGCCACGGTCATACCCGTCGGGAAGGTATCTACTAACCCTACCGATGTCAAGGGAATTTCAGAATTTACATTTGTAATGGTTATCGTCAGAAGAGAATAATTACCCATTGACACGGGGTTTGGTGAAAATGATTTGGAGATGAAGGCGCCCACTGCATTTGAAAGTGTCTCCGTCGTTCCTGCCGAATTCTTCGCACCCTCAAAGGAAGTCACAGCCTGGGCAGGGATTTCATTTAATAGGTTATTACTGACCGTCATGGTGACATTAAGTTTTAAATGACAGGTGCTGGATGCAGGTAAACTGCCTCCGCTAAATGAGAAACTGTTACTACCAGCCGTACCAGTTAGTGTACCACCACAGGTTCCAACATTAAAATTAACAGGGTTGGCTAAAATCATGCCGACGGGCATGACATCGGTAAATTTAATTCCGGATAGTGGAACGGCGTTTAAATTAATGAGATCAATAGTTAATACTGAATATGAACCGTTGTAGACACCAACCGGGTTGAAACCCATATCCACATTAATATCCAAGGGTTGAATGGTCAATGTATCGGATGCTGCTGCAATCGGATGAACCAGTTGACCTTGGACTGTTCCGCTGACATTAGCGGTAGCAATGGTGTTCGTACGAGTGACAGGTGTCACCGAGGTACTTTGACCTATAACATAGACATTAATCCGGCATAATCCATCCACCACGCCATCGCTGGCCGGGATTGTGGCGCCGCTGATTGAAATAGTGGAGCCACCATCTGTTATGCTAGAGAGATTTCCCCCGGTACAATCGGTGGTAGGGGCATATTCCGGGTTGGAGGAAGGCGCATAAACTCTGACTGCATAAGTCCCCTGATCCATCGAAGCCAGGTTATCAGAAAGCGTCACTCCTGTCACAGGTTGTAAATTGGAATTACTTAAGTATATGGTTAATTGAGAAAGTCCACCTTGAGCGATCGCGTTCGGCGCGAAATCCTTCGACATTTGAAAACTGGTCACCGCTAACGTTGCCGAACGAGCTGTAGAATCCGTGCGGCCTTCATAAGTGGATAAGGAATTTGCCAGGATTGTATTGATGTGCGAACCAGGAGTATAAGAAGTAACATTGGCTGTAATCGTGCATGTTGAATTGGCCGTGGCAATTGATCCACCTGTCAATTCAACAAATTGGGAACCAATGCCCCCGCTCAAGGTCCCACCGCAAGTAGTACTGGGGGCTGAAACTAGAACCATATCGTCAGGAAAGTTATCACGGAGATGGATCTGACTGAGAGAGGTATCTCTTGGAGCCCTGATCGTTATTGTAAGAAGAGAGGAACTACCTGCAAGGATCGTTTTAGTTGCCGACCCATCAAAGGTTTTTGAGACAGTCGCACCGCCATTCAAAGGATAAACGATCACTGCATCTGATGCGGCAGCAGCGTTGCAGATTCCCTGAACTGAACAGACATCACCAGCTTCAATCCGGTTCGTATATGTTGTACCGCCGCTGCCGCTTGTTGAGGAAGTTACTGTGGCACTGACGACACAAGTCCCCGGAGAGGCGACTGAACCGGCAGGCACCACTCCGTTTGTTAATGTAATCGAATTGGATGAGCTTGTTACCACTGCACCAGTACCGCAATTACCATTAGCGGTGGGGGTTCCCACTATGGTAATGCCGGCTGGCATCGTATCTGTAAATGTCACACCGGTAAAAGCCGATGTCGTTTCGTTGCTTAAGGTAATTGTTAGACTGGTCGTTGCATTTTCAACAAAATCGGCGCCAAATACCTTTGCAACTTTAATTGTCCTCTGAGTAACAGTCGCCTGGGCAGTGGCATCAAACATGGTTGTAACGGGACCAAGCGCGGTTCCAGCCGGAATATTGTTAGTATAGGGTCCCCCATAGGTTGGACTGGTCACTTGAACCACAATATTGCAAGAGCCTGGGGTTATGGTATTCCCTGCTGGAATGGATCCGTTGGTTAAACTGATTGTCTTTTTATCGCCTGAAACGCTAATTGTTCCGTTGCACTGCGATACAACAGGTGTTCCTGAAACCACAAGCGGTCCGGGCAATACATCATTCAGATTGACATTTGAATAAACCGTACTGGATGGATTTTGTAATCTAATGGTTAAAGTGCTTGTATCACCCTGGGCAAAAGAAGTGGGATTGAACGTTTTGGTAATCTTCACAGATTGAACATTGACAGGGGCAGTGACATTTGTATTGTTGGTAACCAACTGATTTGTTTGCACAGAACCACTGGGAATTGTATTTGTATATGCACCTTGTGTGGATGAAACCACTCTCACACGCACTCGACAGGTTGTCCGTGGGCTGATCGTGCCATTATTAAGAGTAACAGAGGAAGACCCCACTGAGGCGGTTAATGTGGCACCGATACCGCAATTTAAAAGTGAAGTGGTTAATGGTGCAGAAACAACAAACGGAGAAGGCAAATTATCAGTATAGGTTACGCCGGTTAATGTATTTGTAGTGTCTTCATTAAAAAGATTAATTTCCAATTGGGTGGATTCACCAGCCCAAACGGTGCTGGGTGAAAAGGATTTATTCATGGTTGGAGAAGTGACGGGAAGAACCAACAGGGTGACAGTCGTAGCACCTCTTGTTGAATTGGTAATAATATCAAGGCCGCCGCGCGCTGTGGCATACAAGCCCACACCACCATATGAGGGTTCAACACCGTACGCCGGAATAGTATTAAGAAGATTCCCTGAAGTTGTTGTAATTATTTCAACCTGTATTTGACAACTCCCCTGCACGCCAGTGTTGGCCGGCACTGTTCCACCACTCAAAGAAATGGTTGTAGTTCCAGGAGTGGCAATCACGATGCCAGAACATGAATTACTGAGTAAACCGCCAGGGCCGATTTTTAATCCAGGCTGTCGGCCGGCCAAACTGTTTGTAAAAGATACGTTATCAAGAATAAAATAGTTTTGATTAAAAATGCTTATGGTAAGAATGGTCGTGTCGCCAACCAAAATACCCGTTTCAGAAAACTCCATATTTATTTGCGCTTCATACGCGATAGCATTGGCTGTTTGAACTTGTCCAAGAATAATAGAGCCTATTAAAACACTTAACAAAAAGAAAGACCTAATCACTTTTTTCAATTGTAGGCTCCAATAAAAAATTTTTGGCTCAGTAAATCAAAACCATTACGAAAATATATAATAGTATTATTAATTCCAAGATTTTTCGAATTCGAAAAAACAGAATACCACAGTTTACATTTTTTCTGTAAATTGAGATTAAATATATTTTAAACTGACTCTTCCAGAATAACAATAAAGTTTTGATAAAACAATTCTTTATCAGTAAATAATCAAGCCCTGCTTCCAAAACAATAAACTTACCCTTCCACCTTGAACTTTCCGTTTTCATAAAACAACACATCGTCCACGTAGATCTGGCCGTCGCGCATGTCACAGATCATATCCCAATGAATGGCTGAATTGGCCTTGCTGCCCGATTCCGGATACCCTTTGCCAAGTGCCATATGGAATGAGCCGCCAATTTTTTCATCGAAGAGGATCTGGCGGGTGAATTTTTGAATTCCCTCGTTCGTACCAATGGCAAACTCACCTACATAACGGCTGCCCTCATCCGTATCCAAAGTCTTGAGTAAGTATTCTTCGTTCTTCGAGGCGGAGGCCTTAACCACTTTTCCTTTTTTAAAATCGAGCTGGACGCCGTTCACCTCACGCGTGTTATAGATGGTCGGGTATGAGAAGCTGACGTGGCCTTCCATGCTGTCCTCCACCGGGCCGGTAAAGATTTCACCATCAGGCACATTTACCCTGCCATCACAGTTGATAAATGTGCGGCCTTCAATACTCAAACGTAAATCAGTATCTTTGCTGATCAGGTGGACATTCTTTTTGCCCTTCAACCAGTTGACCAGGCGGGCTTGTTTCTCAGAGAATCGCTTCCAATACCCCACCGGATCATTTTGATCAGGCATGCAAGCACCATAAACAAAATCTTCATATTCTTCCAGGCTCATATCAGCGTCTTGGGCAAAAGCCTTGGTCGGAAAGGCCGTCAAAACCCAGCGTAGTTCACCCCGGGATGCCCGATCCATATAGGTTTTCATCAATGGACCTCGCGCTTTGGCATATTTGGTCATTTTATCCGAATCCACATTGGCCAACGCCCGAGTATTATCGTCCGCTAAAATGCGGATCAGGCAATCATAGGTATTGAAAATGACATTGATCGGTTCAGCTATGAATTGAATTTGATCATCATTGCCATATCGCACCAGGTCACCTTCAATGCCTGGAAATTCAAGCCATAGAAACGGTTGTCCGCCGGCTTCGAGGATTTTCTTATTGATTGCTTTGATGAGTGGTTCAGCGACGGTATGAGCTCTAACCACAACTTTATCATTCGGTTTTATCCCCAAAGAGTAATTGACCATCAGATCTGCCAGTTTTTCAATACGTTGATCAACCATGAAGTGTTGTCTCCTGTTTTTGAATTGAATACTAAACGATTATAAGAGTATCATGAAAGTCGCGCAAATAAATAAATCGGCTATGCTATGAACACAGCCGATTTATTATTCGTTACTCTCATAAAATCTATTGGCAAATACTCAGATTTTTCCAGAATATTTCATATCTGAGATTAATATATGATTGGTTAACCAATCTTTGAGAAAATTTAACACATCCAAACTGACAGCCAGTTTGCCAGAATTGACTTCATTTTGAAACTCGACCGTTTTCTTGATAAAGGTACTATGTTCATTTTTTTGCGTGGCCAAGCCTATGTAGTTCTTTTCAGCCATCAGTTTTTCTTCTGTCCCAAAATGGAATTTAGTATATTCGACCATCTCATCAACGATTAACCCTATTTCCTTGCCTGCTTTACCAGCCTTCATGGCTTCGTGAAGTTTGTTAATCAATTCAACCAACATCTGATGCTGTTGATCCAGTTTTTCATTTCCTACAGAGTATTCTGCTTTCCAAGCTAAAAATGCCATCTCAAGTCTCCTTTTAAACTGATAAACTATTTCTAATCCAACTGAACTTGTTTTCTCTGCTTTTTTGTAATGTACAACTCTTTATCTGCGCGTGCAATCACATCGTCAATATCATGGTCCCCGTCAAACTCAAACTCGGCTACTCCAGCGGAGAAAGCCACCGGAATTTCAAAATCCTTGAATGTGAAAAAAGTAGAATCACCTGCTTCCATAATACGATTTGCTACTTTTTGCCCACCGACTAAACCGGTCTCAGGCAATAAAGCGATAAACTCATCCCCGCCATAACGAGCAAAAGTATCGATCTCTCGTAAATTAGCTTTAATTATCTTTACGGCTTCCTTCAGGATCGCATCTCCAGCGGGGTGCCCATAGTTGTCGTTGACCTGTTTAAGACGGTCAAGATCAATCATCACAACCGAAAACGGGTTGTGATAACGAATGGAACGAACAATTTCTCGATTGGATACGTCAAAAAATATCCTACGGTTATAAATTTCTGTGAGGGGATCCATGATGGCCAATTTTTGCACTTGTTCAAGAAGCCTGAAATTCTCTTTTTCAAGAGAAATATCTTGAACAGTGAAAATCACAAATTTTTCTTGTTGCAATTCCACTGGAGTTGTCCATACCCTTAAGTTCAATGGAAGAATTCCATTTCCCCGTTCTATTAAGCATTCTTGAACATCTTTTTTTCCACTGATACTGGTAAGAATTGCATTTACCGCACCACAGGTCGCGCAAAAACGTGTAGTACCGCAACCAGCCGTGGTTTCAAACGCATGTTCGCAATTGATTAATTCTCCAGGTCTTAACCCAAGATAATCTTCATATGAAGAATAATTTCCAAGTTGTGTAAATTGATCGTTGGAAAAAACGATTTGGCGATATTCATTCAAAATGAGGATGAGACCCGGGATGGAATTGCTGATCAGCGAGGTTGGAAGCTGCTCAGCCCAAAGATTATGCTGGTGGAGCAAAGTATCACGATCCATTCTTTCGGCAGGAGCGAATTCAGTTTTCAATAATTTACTTTTTTCTTCAATCATTCAAAGACAGCCTTATCGAGATTTTGACATCACTTCAACAAGTGATGAATTGATCCCTAAATATATACCGACAATTTTTCTTTACAATTCAATTATAGATGCCTTTAATTATATACACATAAAGGCATCGTAAATTATTATTGAAATTAACCGAAAATTGGCGCAAATATATCTCGCCTTAGACTGTTTTTAATACATATATAGAATAAAACAAAAAGAACTCAAGCTGAAGGATAATGGCTTGAGTTCTTTCGGCTATAGATTGACCAGAATAATGTGAATTTCTATGTCTTGCCTGATATTTCAAGCTACTGCTTCTTGCCGCAATATGGGCAGTTCTTCCAATCAGGTTGCAAGGGCTGTGAACACTTGAGACAAATTCTTTGTGGTTCAACTTCAGCTTGTGTTTCTGGAACCACAGGAACGGTGGGAACAGCTGCGTTAGCCTGCAAACTCTTGTGCGGGCGGAAGAGAGCGATCAATCCAAATACCGCCAAACCCAAAACGGTTCCGCCCAGCAACACTCTAAACAACATGAAAAGCCCCATTCCAAACATCATGCCACTAAAGGGACGGTGAAAACCAAGTACCCGGCCGCCCATCATTAACTCAGGCCGTCCAACAAAACCTCTAAAAGCGACCATGGCAATACCAAACACCACCACGGCAATTCCTAAACCGATTAAAACCCATTTTAATACTTTGTTCATTTTGAATCCTCCATTTAACCGATAATGGTACATGCCATTAGTATCATTGGCAATAAAGTAACTCTTCTCATTAATTTATCAGAAGGTTATGAAGAAGTTGTGAAGATTGTGTCGAGAGAATATATGAATTATGAAAACCGAAATGGATCATAACCAACAAAAAACAAAGACAGGTTATGCAGTCTCTTTGAGATATTTTTCCTTATTGGCGGTGCGGGCATTCTTGCCACTGCTGGTTTTGATCAGCCACTTGGCGCCCACTAAATAGACATGCCTTAGCGCCACCGCGGATCCGCGGGTCACCGTTTGACGGATGGCATCACCTATGGCGTCGCGTTCGTCCTGGTCTTCGGTATCCACCTCGGCCACCAGAATGACATCTTCGGTTCCCGCGGTTTCATTAAAGACACCAAATGCCACCACCCTGCCGGCATGTACGCCAGGCACTTCCATGGCCAGCTCTTCCAGATCCATTGGGTAGACGTTCTTGCCCGCAACAATGATCATTTCCTTTTTACGTCCGGCCACAAACACTTCCTCCCCCACCATGTAGCCGTAATCGCCGGTAAAATACCAGCCGTTTTTAAGTGCTTTTTCAGTGGCATCAGGGCGGTGATAATACTCCGTCAGCATACAGTCAGACTGTAGCACCACCTCGCCAATATGGCGGTCGGGCAGATCGTGACCGTGTTCATCTACCACTTTGACCTTTACGTTGCGGATGGGTCTACCTGTTGATACCATTTTTATGGAAGGCACATCTGTTCTTGCTGGTTCGGCTTGTTTGTGACTTTGCATGGCGTCACGGTCAATCTCATCTATAACCACTTCAGCATCAATACCACCCTGGGTGACGGCAAAGACATTTTCAGCCATGGCATAACACGTGCATAAAGCGGATTCACGCAGTCCATACGGTTTAAAACGTTCGAGAAATACGCGGTGGCTCTCAAAGCGCATCGGCTCGGAACAGTTTGAGATCGCCCTCCAGGAGGATAAATCAATCCCCTCCAGGTCGCGGTCGCGGGTTTTTAAGGCACAGAAGTTATAGGCAAAGTTTGGCAGCCACGAAAGGGTACCCTTGTATTTGCTGACCGCCTGCATCAATTTCGCCGGGGACCGCACCCACTCGAAGGGAGAAAGCAGCACCAGCGGAATACCTTTGAGAATGGGCATCAGGAAACCTGCAATCAACCCCATATCATGATAGAGCGGCAGCCAGCTCACGATCACATCGTTTTCGTTGATTCGCAGTGCTTGAGAATAGCTCTCCAATTGGTTCAACACAGCACCGTGCGCCAGGGCAACACCCTTTTGCAAGCCTGTGGTTCCAGAGGAGTGTTGAAGCAGCACGATATCTTTTTCAGTCCGCTGCAGACCTTTGAAAGCTTGCGTATCCACCTTCTCGATGGGGATCAGTTCATCAGAAATGATCAATCTGCGCACGGATGAACTCTCAGGCAAGGCGGCGCGTACTTCCGCTTCAAACTCTCGGTAGGTGACAACGCACTCTGGCCGGGTAATGCCCACCAGTGCGGAAAGATCCGCTCGGTAACGGTCGGGCTGCAGCTTCTCAGTGAGGAAAGGCATGATTGATGGGATGGCGCCGTGTAAGATGGCGCCCCAATAGGCGAAAATCAATTCAAGTCCGTGCTGAAGGATCAGCACCACCACTTCACCGGGTTGAACCCCTTGCTGCGCATAAGTGTTTGCCCATGTCGAAGCACCCTCAACCAATTGGCGGTAGGTCAAAGGTTGGTCCTCATGACCAGCCAGCAGCAAGGTCAGCGAGACCTTATCCGGGCAGTCGCGATAAGTATCGAGCAGCAGTTCTGAAAAAGTGGACATCTAATTATGAAGCGCGGGAGACAACCAGTTCGGCCAGTTGATCAAGCGTGTCGAAAACATCCTTGTTCAATTCAGAGTCATCCAAATGGACGTTGAAGGTGTCTTCGACAAACAAAGCCATATCCACCAAGCTGAAAGAGTCAATCAATCCGCTTGAGATGAGGGGCTGGTCCGTTTTGATCACGCGGTTTGGTTGTTTGAGAATGCTTGAGGCGATATAAGCGCCGGTTTTTTGAATGATATCGTCTTTCATAAGGGCTCCGATTATTAAGATTGTCAGCGAATTATACCAAACGAGTTAGAACGTCAGGCAAAGGCTGTTTGCTCAGCCAATTGCGGACTGTATCCGCGAAGGCCTGCGGGGCGGTCATCGCCCAATTGTGTTCACCAGCCAGATTTGAACCCTGTCCAAGATTGATTTGATAAACCTGACTGCCACTTAGTTCTGAAGCAAGGTTTCTGGCGCTGTCTTTCATGGCCTTGTACTCATGGCTGCCGCAAACGATCAGTGCGGGAACGTTGGCTTTTTCAATTCCTTCAGGCATGCGGAAGGTCTGGTTCGCCACCATCAGGTTGACGAACTGGCTTTCGGGCATGGCTTGAAAGCCAGCCTTGAACTGCGGGTAGAACTCGTCGGGGATGCCGGCCGCATATTTCATGTTCACTTTGATCCACCAGTCGTTGTTGCGAAAAGGCGGTACGGACATTTTGAAAAGCGCCGAAATCAACCCGGGTGAGGAATACATTTTAGCTCCCGGCATGGGTAATAACAGCGCGGAGGAGATTATCGCTTTTTCCATGACCTCGGGGTAAGTCGCCAACATCTGCACCGCCACCTGGGCGCCTTCAGACAAGCCGACCACCACAGCTTTACCGCCGTGCGCTTGTTCGCGGATTAATTCCGCTGTTTTTTGAGTTGCGAGTTCCATCGAAAAGGGTTTGACCTTCAAGCTGCCACCGTGTTCCGGCAGATCAGGCACCAGACAGTGGAACTCGGTCAAACGCTCCACGACCGGCTGCCACATCCAACCCGCGCCGCCGCCACCGTGCAGGAACAACAACGTGGTTTTTGCTTCATCGTGATATGACTTGAAATATAAAGCGGCATTTTCTGACATTTCAAAA
>PNNU01000016.1 GCA_013824385.1 Anaerolinea sp. | reverse complement strand
CCCCGGCTGAACGGCTGCCGATTATTACCCACATCGGACCGTACTCTCCGCGCATCGTGCGCCAGGCCATCATCCGCGAGATGGATCGGGGCGGGCAGGTTTTCTTCGTACACAATCGCGTCACGACCATCCATGCCATGCAGGCGCATTTACATAACCTGGTCCCCGAAGCGCGTATCGGTATCGGCCACGGGCAGCTCAAGGAAGATGAACTCTCAAAAGTGATGAGCCGTTTTACGCATAACGAAATTGATGTGCTGTTGTGCACCTCGATCATTGAATCCGGTCTCGACATCCCCAATGCCAACACGTTGATTGTGGACCGTGGCGATACCTTTGGTTTGGCGCAGCTCTATCAACTACGCGGCAGGGTTGGGCGCGGCACACAGCGTGCTTATGCTTACTTCTTCAGGCATCGCAAGAAACCACCAACGATTGAAGGTCAGGAAAGGCTTGAGACCATCGCCGAGAACACCCAGCTTGGGGCGGGCTATTCCATCGCCATGCGCGACCTTGAAATGCGCGGGGCAGGTGAAATGCTGGGCATGCGCCAGTCGGGATATATCGCCAACGTGGGTTTCCACCTCTATACGCGCATGTTGTCTGATGCCGTGCACGCGTTGCGCAAGACCATGCCTAATACCAAAGACGTGGAGAAATTGTTTGGCATCACCGGCGCCTACATCCCCGTGAGCGTGGATCTGCCGCTGGCAGTCGGCCTGCCTGCGGAATACGTACAGGATCAGACGCTGCGCCTGCAGCTTTACCGGCGCATGGCGTCCATTACGCTCGAATCCGAGCTGGACGAACTCTCTGAGGAGTTTGTGGATCGCTTTGGCGCGCTGGTGGAACCAGTGAATAACCTGCTCTACCAGATCCGCGTCAAGTTGATGGGTGAGAAGGCTGGGTTGACATCGATCACCATCGAAGGGGAACAGCTTGTGCTGCACTTCCCGGCGCTGCCAGAGGGTGTTCCCACCCGCGAGCTGAATACGCCGGATATCCGTTTGCGGGCCGGCAAGAATGCCTACTGGATGAAAGTCGACGTATCCGATGAGGCCTGGCGGGATGATCTGCTGGAAGTGTTGGCGAAGATTGCAAAAAAAACGATATAAAAGTTTTTTTTATTACCCTTTTTTTGAAGTATTGATTTTACGAACCAGAATTATCAGTAGTCTCTTTCATATTTGATTAGTTTTGAAAAAAAAATCCACAAATATGTATAATTAGATAAAGTGGTTTGCTAAATTCGAAATTTCATAGGGTCGGAGGTAATCATGGGGATTTTTGATACTGCTACAGTTAAAGTTATTGATAATTCTGTCCAATTACATTCTACCGATACCGATCTTATTAATCGTATAACAAACACGATCAAGATTATAAGTAAAAATAATTCATATAATTTGGAAATCAATGATTCCATACCTGATTTTGTAATTATTTCTCAATTTAAAAATCATTCAAAAATGATTGATTTTTCTGATTGGATTATGGATTTTCTAGAAAAAGATAAATGGACTCACAATAACCACGATGATATTCTTTATCCTGAATATAGCCATTTTAAGAAGTTGATAAAGGATTAAGGAATCACGTTTGATAAGATTATTGATAATTGAGGGATTTTTTTTCACAATATTGCGGTAATATTTCGTTTATATAAAGGGGTTACAAATGAAAACAAATGTAAATCTCGATGCATTGATTAAAAGAGAAGATTTTGAATATGATGATAATCAAAACGTAACCCAAAATATAACCTCAATTTCAATTAATAATTTACGTAAGGGGGATCTTACATTTGAGCTATTGAGAAAACCAGATTTTCAACGTGAAACCAATGAATGGGATTCCGAAAAAATTTATGATTTAATTTTGAGTTTCCTAGAAGGGGATCTTATACCTTCTGTTATCCTATGGAGAAGCAAAAGCAATCGAGTATTTATTATTGATGGGTCCCATCGTCTCAGTGCAATTGCTGCATGGATAAATGACGATTATGGGGATGGGAAAATTTCTTCAGAATTTTTTGATAATGAAATACCTGAAGAACAGAAGAGAATTGCAGAAAATACAAGAAAAATCATTAACTCGCGGATTGGTAGTTTTATTCAATGCGAAAAAATTGCTCGAAATCCAGATTTATCTTCGAATGAAAATATAATCAAATATTCAAGAGCTTTAGGAGTGAGTGCTTTCTCAATTCAATGGGTTACTGGAAACTCACAAAAGGCTGAAGAATCATTTTTCAGAATAAATCAAAAGGCAACAAAAATTGATAAAACAGAAATCAAGGTATTAAAGGCAAGAAAATTCCCAAATGGTATTTCAGCAAGAGCTATAGTTCGAAGTGGCAAAGGTCATAAGTATTGGTATGGTTTTTCAGAAGATCGCAAAATTAGAATTGAAGGTTTGGCAAAGGAAGTCTATCAATTACTTTTTAGTCCTGAATTGAAAACCCCTTTGAAAACACTTGATATACCACTTGGTGGCAAGGAATACTCTTCAACAAATCTTCCAATTGTGTTTGATATTGTTAATATTATAAATAATGAAGACAATAAACCAGACATAATTGGTGACTTAACTATTGATCATTTAAACAAATGTAAACAACTACTGGATCGAATTAATAGTAATTCGCCAGGTTCTTTAGGGTTACATCCAATTGTTTATGTTTACTCTATTAATGGCCGACATAAACCAACTTCCTTATATGCTTTAATTGAGTTCATAAAATATCTAGAAAAAACTAATAAATTCAATCAATTCATTAAAATTAGAGAGAAATTTGAGAATTTACTACTTCAAAATGATTATCTTATTCAACAGATAGGGCGTAGGAAAAGGAGTGGTATTTTTGCTTATAAAGACATCAATCGCTTCTATATACGGTGTATTGATCTTTTGTCATCAGGAAAATCAATCGAAGAAACCGTCGAATCTGTGATTCATGATTCATTTTTCAATTATCTTACGCAAAGTGACAATGTAAATATCGAGGACACTTTTGATTTTTCAAGAGAACAAAAATCGGAAATATTTGTTAAGGAAGCTATTTCAAAAGGGGTGCGATGTAAAATTTGCAATTGTTTAATTCATTCAAAAAGTTTTACAATTGATCACATTACTCGTAAAGCTGATGGCGGTTCTGCCAGGATTGATAATGGTCAATTGGCTCACCCATATTGCAATTCTACTTATAAGAATTAGTACTAAAAATTGATATTTATTTTTAATCTTCTTTTGGGTTATGAAATACTAGTAAGTATAGTTAAATTTTTCTTTAAGCAATCCACGAGTAACTTTTTTGAGTAATCTGATCTACATATGCATTAATTCGCTATCGAAATATATCAATTATTAAGCCGTTCTTTTTTTATTTAAGCAAAGTTGAACAAATGTGCTATAATGCAATGAAGAATAACTACTAGGTAGGTTTTACAATGGATTTCAAACTTCAAGCTCCATACATTCCCACCGGCGATCAGCCAGAAGCCATCAGGCAACTGGTGGAAGGTGTCAACAAGGGTTATCACGACCAGGTGCTGCTGGGCGCCACGGGCACCGGCAAGACCTTCACCATGGCTAACATCATTCAAAACACGCAGATGCCTGCGCTGATTATGGCGCACAACAAGACGCTGGCCGCACAGCTCTACGCTGAGTTCAAGGAATTCTTCCCCGAGAACGCGGTGGAGTATTTCGTATCTTATTACGATTACTACCAGCCTGAGGCCTACGTTCCGCGGCACGATCTGTTCATCGAAAAAGAAACGGATATCAACGAAGAGATCGACCGCATGCGCCTGGCGGCGACCATGTCATTAATGTCCCGCAAAGATGTGATCATCGTGGCTTCTGTGTCGTGTATCTACGGTTTGGGCAACCCTGAGAACTACGGCTCGGTTGTGGTTAACCTGGATGTCGGCGGCATCTACCGGCGCAATGCCTTGCTCAGGCAGTTGATCGAGAGCCAGTACCAACGCAACGACATGGAACTCAAGCCGGGTGCTTTTCGGGTCAGGGGAGATACCATCGAAATCTTCCCTGCTTATGAAGAGAAGAAAGCTTTCCGCCTTAGTTTCTTTGGGGACGAAGTCGAAAAGATCGTGGAATACAGTCCGCTGACGGGCGAGGTTTATGCAGAGCCGCAGCATGTAGAAATCTTCCCGGCCAAACATTATATAGCCAATGAGACCCGCTTGAAACAGGCGGTGACTGACATTGAAACCGAGTTGGATGATCAGGTGAAATACTTCAATTCCAACCAGCGCCTGCTTGAAGCCCAGCGCATTGAACAGCGCTGCCGCTACGACCTCGAAATGTTGAAGGAAGTGGGCTACTGTTCGGGTATCGAGAACTACTCACGTCATCTCGATCAACGTCCTGCCGGTTCAGCGCCGTGGACTTTGATGGATTATCTGCCCTCGGATTATCTGCTCTTCCTGGATGAGTCGCACATGACCGTGCCGCAGATCAGAGGCATGTATAACGGCGACCAGGCGCGCAAGAGCACACTGGTGGAATATGGTTTCAGACTTCCCAGCGCCATGGATAACCGTCCTCTGACCTTTGACGAATTTGAACATAAAATGGGATACACCATTTACACCTCGGCCACACCGGCTGAATTTGAATTAAAACGAGCTGACCAGGTGGTCGAGCAAATCATTCGCCCGACGGGGCTGGTGGATCCGCAAATTGAAGTGCGACCCACCAAAGGCCAGGTCGATGACCTGTTTGCCGAAATCAAGAAACGTACCGAGAATCACGAACGTGTGCTGGTGACCACCCTTACCAAACGTATGTCAGAAGACCTTACAGATTACCTGAAGGAATTGGGCATCAAAGTGAGCTACTTGCACTCAGAAGTAGAGACACTCGAACGTGTGGGAATTCTGCGCGACCTGCGCATGGGTGTGTTTGATGTACTTGTGGGCATCAACCTGCTGCGCGAAGGCTTGGACTTGCCCGAAGTTTCGATGGTGGCGATTCTGGATGCGGACAAACAGGGTTTTCTGCGTTCCGCGACCGCGCTGATCCAGACCGTGGGACGTGCAGCACGTAACGTCAACGGCAAAGTGATCATGTATGCGGACAAAATGACCGATGCCATGACCTTCGCGATTGGCGAAACGGATCGCCGCCGCGCAAAACAGGTGGCTTACAACACCGCCCATCATATTGAACCCTTTACCATCATTAAAGCGGTGCACGACATCACCGAGAGACTATCCGCCGATAGCCCGATGGTAGCCGAAAACAGAGGCCAATACAAAGCCGGCAAGACAACCTCGGGAATGCCAGTCAAAGAGATCAAACGGGTGATTGCCGAGTTGGAGTCGCAGATGAAACAATCCGCCAAGGACCTGGCATTCGAACAGGCCGCAGCCTTCAGAGATCAGATCATTGATATGCGCAGACTGCTGGCGGAAGAGTCCGATCTACCGCCTTGGAAGAAGGCCAAACTGCTGGCTGGTGAAGTGGAATGATTATTAATTATAATTAGTGGTGGTAAGAGGGGTAACCCGAACAACAAAAAGATTTGTTTTTCAGGATTCAAATAATGGGGTGTCCGATGAAAAAAATAATTTATGGATTCGTAATCTTACTGATTATTTGCTTAATCACAGTTACTTATCTTGAGCATAGGTTCAGTGATAAGAAGCAAACATTTCCTCATACTATATTAACTGTTAAGGAAGCATATTTATGTAAGTTTGATAACGATGAATGGAAACAGGAACGAAAATTTTCAGTAAATGATGATATTTTTGTTTATTTGAAGGCCAAACCAAATATCTCATCATCTGAATATATGATATCGATTAACGTTTTTCATGATCCAATAAGGTATTTTGACGAACCGATATATAGCGAGAGCAAGAGTATTTCATTTGTGGATGGATATATACCAATAAAATATTACTTTGAACCTGGAAAATATTTTATTTTTGCTTATCATAGCAGAGATTTACTGTTTGAACTACCAATTGAAGTTGTTGAATGATTTGGATGGCAAGAATAATAATAATTTATAGAAGTCCACATATTTGATGTTTGTTTTTTAGGACTGTGAGAAATTCAAAGTTTGAGAATTAAATCCAGTTGTTGTTTACGACTTGGCAGGTCTTCTTCGACTGTTTGCCATATTAAGTGTATATTCGTTTGAAAATAATCGTGGACCAACACATGTCGTGTGCCGATCATTTTCGACCAGGGGATAAGTGGATATTTTTCTTTAAATGAATTGCTGGTTTTATAAGCTGCTTCACCGATAATTTGTAAATTGTGCAGAATCCAAACATTTAGAAGGTCGTTTGAATTCTCTTCGTGGAATCCATAACTTTTTGATTGATGTTTTCAATCGCTTGGAGTATATCCGCACAACGCTGTAAATCATCTCTCATATTTCTTTGGCCTCTGCAAGAATTTTCTGACGAGCGTCACCCTTTAAACCATCTTCTGTGATTACATCCACGGGGAGGGCTAAAGATTCCTGAAGCTCAAATTGTAATCCACCGAGGTCAAATAGGCTGCGGTCCGCTTCAAGGGTGACGAGAAAATCCACATCACTTTTATCATCAGAGTCACCACGAGCAACTGAACCGAAAACACGGATACGGGTGGCACCGTATTTCTCGGCAATCTGGTAAATGGATGCCCTTTTATTGATCAATTGTGCGTAATTCATGTGATTATTATAGCGATTTTTTATTCAAAAATTTGGGACAATAATTAGGGCAAGAATTCGATTTCTAGAAAAAGAAATCGAATTCAATAAAGACAATGTTTATTATTCGGTGGGTAGCAGCGAGAATTTGTCGTAGAGATTGGATGAAATAGACCAATCGAATTTGACTTCAGTGACCATGGAACGGCTCGGTCCGCGGCGGATATGGTTGAGCAAATCTTCGAGGTCCGCGCGGGAGCCTTCGGCCAAAACTTCAACCTCTCCATTGTGGCGGTTGCGCACCCAGCCGGTGAGTGCTTTTGCCTGGGCGAAATCATAGACAAAATAGCGAAAACCGACGCCCTGAACGTGCCCGTCCACGCGGATGTGAAGCTGAACCAGATCTGCAGGAGGGGTATCAGTCATTCGTTTTCCTTTCAATGTAATGCCTTTTGCATAAAAGCATAATCATCATCACGACTATTAGAACTCCAACAGCAATGACGATCGCCAGAATGCCGAAATTGACAGGTGTGGAGATAATGAAGGTGACTGCCAACCAATCTTTTTCGAGATCAGCAAGTGAGACCGAGACAGCCGAATTAATGGCGCTTTCACAGGTCTGACCGGAGGCGGCGTTTTCGATCAGCTTGGAGAAAATTTGGGAACCAAAGCGTCCGTTGAGGTAATTGACAAACGATGTAGATTGCGCGTAGGCAAGCTGGGCTGTTTTGGCATCCTGTGGAAAGCCGTCGCACAAGGAAGAAATTGACAGTAATGATCCGCTGACTTGAGACTCGTTTAAAACGCGCTGCAAGTCAGGGTCAGGATAGAGTTCCGCTGAGGTGGCGAGCCCTTCATTCAACCAGGCAGGGATGTTTGAATAGGATTCTCCAGCAAGTTTGTATTCCAACACATGCATCATTTCGTGGGGGATTTGGCGCTCCATCTCGATCAACTCGGCAGATTGACTGCCGTTTGAAACAAGTAAGACACCGATATCCGTTGAGGCATGTCCGGCAATCCAGGGTTGACCGGTGAGCGTTAGTGCTTCTTGAAGTGTATCCACATCTGGATAGATATAGATGTGAATGGGGAAGTCGGGGGTCACCGGCAGCAGGTTGGTGGAGGCTTTGAGTCCGTCGCGGGCAATTTCCTGAACCTTCTGACCAAAGGCATCTGATCCGTTAACCCAATTGATTTGAAAGAGATCGGTTTCAGACGAATCCCATTGAAAACGATCATCAAGATAATCGAACCAGTACGAAGAAGTAGTAATGCTTGAACCATCCAGAGCAGTCAGGTCAAACCAGTAATAAACACGTGCAAAAGGCCGCAGCGGATCGAGAGTCAAATCATAGTCGACTATTACACTGCCATCCGCGGCAGGATTAATTTTTATTTGTCTTGAAGATTGTCCATCAGGTTGAAGTATCAGCAGGATTGAAGAATAATCGGCTGGGTTTGAAACGAGAGCATCGATGTGAATCGATGAGCCAAATTGAAAATCCAACTGTACATTGGTGACCGGCTCCTCACTCTGTGCCTTGACACTTCCGATGGGCAGCAGCATCAATGAACAAAGGAGGAATCGAATCAACCAATACATTATTAGATACCTGATTTATTGGTCATCATCATCGTCGTCATCACTGTCATCGTCGCCGTCTTCTTCGAGACTGTCAAAGTCATCTTCTTCGTATTCTTCGTCTTCAGACTCGTCTCCATCTTCATCTTCATCATCATCAGATGGAGGTTTGAAGTCAAAGAAATTCAAGCCTTCAGGTGAAGCGCTCAATTCCAGGTTTTCAAGTGCTTTTTCAAGCCATTCAATTTCTTCATCGCTCTCAGATTCCTTGAGCAGTTCTTGAAGTTTATCTTTTACTTCTCGTCCGCCAATTTGTGAGAGAGACCAGATGGCGGCCAGACGCAGTTCACTGTCGTATTCTTCGTCTTCAACGAGCGTAAATAGTTGGTCCAAAGCGGTGGCAAGTTCGAGTTCCCCAGAGGCGCGCACGGCTTCAAACTGGATGTCAGGATCGCCTGAATCCAGTTGTTTTTGGACGTATTCCGCCCATTGGTCATCTGCTGAACGGCCCATGGCGCATACAGCGCTGGCTATCCAGGGGTTGTCTTTGGATTCATATCCGGCCTTAATCAAGCTGGGTACTTTGGGATGGCTGGAGTATCCCAGTGATTCCAGGGCGCGTAAACGCACCGTAGTAGCTCCTTCGCTGTTAACAACTTCCAGCAGGTTCTGCACTGCTGAAATCTTGACCACATCAGAAATCTCTTCCAATTCGCCGAGGTAAACAAAATGACCCAGCAGTGAAGCGGCAGTGGACCTGACCCCTTCGTCCAGATCTTCAAGCATTAATTCAATCAGGGTGGGTACGATCCGTGGGTCTTCACATTCCCACAATAAGCGGATGGCAAGTACGCGCACCATTGGATCAAGATCATTGATCACTGCTTTAGCCACTTCATCAAAGCATACAAGAGTGTCTTTTTCGGTGAGTTCTTCAAGGTCTTCAAGGAGTGAAATCTTGCGGGAAATTGAAGTGTCCTGCCAGATGGGGATGAATTCCTTAATATCCCTTGGGAAAAGGTCAGAGAACCCTCGCAGTAAACGAGCAGGGAAGGGATGATCGGTGTCTTTCAACGCCGCGGCTATTTCTGAAAATTTGATTCTTTCGAGCTCTTCAACCATGTGATTAATCCTAATGTAAGATAACGGGATTTATGATGTCGTTAATGACCATGACTACCATCAGCCCCATAAGAATGACGTAACCGATAAAATGGACACGGCCTTCGAGTTCCGGTTTCACCCTCTTTTTAAAGAGGATTTCGGGGATCAGGAATATTATGTGGCCGCCATCCAATGCGGGGATGGGAAGCAGGTTGGTAAAACCCAACGCAATGGATATCATCGCCAGGAAGTTCAAAACAGTGAGCCCTTTAACGCTGGGATCAATGGCTGCTTCTTGTTTGTCGATGGTTTGAACCTGTGCAAAGATATCGTAGATCCCTTTTACACTGACCATTCTAGCGTCTTTGGCTGCGATCTGACCACTGATGAGGCGGACGGGAAGCATCATCAGTTGATAACCTTGATCCATGGTAGAAATGAACGCCATGGGAATGGCTTGCAGATAAGTGATCTGATTGACCGGATTGGAAATGGTGACACCCATGGCGCCTTCCCCTTCAGGAGATTTTTCGCGTGGGGTGATTAAAATCTCAAGGGGTTTGTTATCGCGTAAAATCGTGAGAGTGACCTCGTTGCCGAGGTTGGGTTTGACCAACAGAGATAATTTTTCTATGCTGTCCACGGGTTGCCCGTCAAGCTCTGAAATAATATCTCCTACCATCAAATCCGCTGACGCAGGTGAATTAGGCGAGATATCAATAATTTTAACCTGGGTCAAATCAGGAGCACCCATTCGGGTGAAGAGGAAGGCGATAATCAACATACCGATCAACAAGTTGGTGATCGGGCCCCCCAACAAGGTGGCCAGTCGTCGCCACGGGTTCGCAGCCGCAAAACTGCCCACTTCCAGGGTATCACCAGCTTCACCTTTCATGCGGCAGAAACCGCCGAAGGGAATCCAGTTGAAAGTAAAATCGGTGCCGCCTGCCCGGAATAATCTGAACATTTTGGGGGGGTAGCCAAAGCCGAATTCTTCCACTTCAATTTTATTTGTACGTGCAGCTATGAAATGACCTAATTCGTGCAGAAATACCAGCGCGCCAAAAGCGAGTATGAATTCAAGTATATTTAAAACGGTGCTCCAAAGTGTTGTCATTCAGTCTCCAAAACCGTATCGGTTTACGCCCAATATTATATCCGGTTTGGAGAAGGTTTTCACCGACCGGTTTATCTGAAATTCATTAACGATTATTATTTGGAATTATGCGATTCTTGCAGCTCCACCGGGATGCGCAATGAGCACTTCTTTAACACCTGGTATGGAAGCCAGCCGGTGTTTGATGTTTTCGAGTGCACTTGACTCGCATAGGATGTGAACGTTGGGCCCTGCATCAATGGTATAGGCGGCGGGAATGCCTGTTTTTCGCCAGGATTGAACAGTCTTCATAATTTCAATAGTGGCCGGTTCCCAATAAAACAAGGCGGGATGGGAGGTCATCATAACTGCGTGCATCATATTGCTGTCTTCTTCAATAATCTCGGCAAAGCCCTCAAAATCACGGGCAAGCAGTGCATCACGGCAGCGGTCAATTCTGCGATCTACATCCAACACGCGGACAGCCTGGAAAGGACTGGAGGAGGCTAATTTGTGACCATCACTCGACCCTGTTTTTTTATGCGAGCTGGCAACCACGGCAATGCAGTCTACCAGGGGCCAGTGGTTGGGTTTGGCGATGCTTACGGCAAACGAATCTATATCCGAATTACCACGATACCATTCGACAAAACCAGCGGGGATGGAGCGGCAAGCGGAACCTGATCCGCGGCGGGCAAGCCGTGAAAGATCTTTTTCACTCATTTCAAGTCCCAACGCGTGGACGGCAGCTACTGTAAGCGCCGCAAAAGCCGATGCTGAAGAAGCGATGCCGGCACCTGATGGAAAATTATTTTCGCTCATCACATGGGCACGTGTAGCGATTCCGCGGATTCCACGGATTACGTTTAAGTGGGAGGTTACCCGCTGCAGTGCAGCACCGGATTGTCTCAGTCCGTTTAAGTCAAAAATATCCGATGTAAAAGCAGGGTCAAAGGTTAACCGGGTACGAGTGATCAATTCTTCCAGGTTCATTGAAATGGAGCCGTTTTCAGGCAGACGTAAGGTTTGATCGCGGTTACCCCAATACTTGATGAAAGCGATGTTGGGGTGGGCAATAGCGGTGGCAGTATTTGGTGACATTTTACCTCTGGTAATCAATAATGATGTAAGTTTACCATTTTCAGAAAATATCCATGAAAAAAAAGATGCAATAGTACTGCCAATTTCTCGCAAAAGATAGAATTTTTTCACAAATTTTGGAGAACTATGTGTTTTTTCTAGTGTTTTTTATTCATTTTCTAATAATCTAACTTGCCTTTGCAAGTTTGTAAAGTTTTGGTAATGTTTATCAGCGTATACTTGATGAAGAGAAAATAAGTGTTGGGTCATAAGCAGAAAGAAATGTAACTCTTTACATCTTACCTTTTATAAAAATGAAATCATCGGCTTTGTTTGGTCCGGAGGTTATCATTTTTGAATTAACATGAAGTATTCTTTTTACAAGACCGAGGTATATAAAGAGAAATGATGAAGAATCCAATGCGCTTAACAGGTGGGATGTCTATTATTCCGTCACAAGAAGAGCTGATTGACACTATTCTCTCGAATCAACTTGAAAAATCACAAGCCAGGCTGATCTTGCTAATTGACACCAGCGGGCAGGTGATCTCTTTTCACGGCGAGCGTGGAAACATAGATCTTGTTGCCTTGGGGGCATTAACTGCCAGTGATCTTGCTGCAAGTGAAGAAATTGCCCGAATTTCAAATCTCTATCAAGAAAATCAAATGGTCATACGCCAGGGGTCCAAGATGAACACGATTGTCTTTGATGTCAATCACAACTTGATTCTTTTGTATATCGTACCGGCTACAGTTCCGATTGGATGGGTGTGTTATCTGGTGCGTGAATCTTCATCCCAGATAAAAGAGGCGCTTTCTAAAATTCAAAAAATCACTGATTCCCCGTTGTTTGAATCCAACCATGAGGATTTGCATGAGCTTATCAATAATGCCCTCGATCAGGTTTGGAAGGAATAAACGGGATGAATATCAACTGGCAATTACGCCAATTGAGATTGAAAATTGTGTATTATGGGCCAGCGATGAGTGGTAAAACCACGAACATTGAACAAATCCACAAACGCATTGACCCCAATAATCGCAGTAACCTGGTTTCTTTAAAAACAAACGATGACCGGACTTTATTTTTTGATTTCATGCAGTTTGAGCTTGGAAAAATCTGCGGTATGAGTCCATGTATTCAGTTGTATACCGTGCCCGGACAGGAGTATTACAAGGCGAGTCGAAAGTTGGTACTGCGAGGAGCCGACGGGGTCGTATTCGTTGCAGATTCTTCACCGAAACGGCTTGACGACAATCTCGAATCCTGGCTGGATATGGATTTAGCGTTGGCTGAAATGAACTTGCCCATCGGGAAAATCCCATTGGTGGTTCAATATAACAAAAGAGACCTTGCCGATGCAATTCCCATCAAAAGTTTGCATAATTGCCTCGGGGTTGGGGGATATCCTGAATTTGAAGCCGTCGCTTTTAACGGAGAAGGTGTTTTTAATACGCTTAAATCCATCGTAAACGATGTGATCTTTAAGGTTCAAAAAGAACTGCAATAGTTAAAGGATAAATAATGGTAAAAGAGACAAAATCCGGTGCGGATATCCTTTTAGGAATACTGAGTGATTTGAACCACGATGGAAATTTTCCGATGTCAGTTTTAACCGACAAAGAAGGGCTTCCGATTGCCTCCGCTTTCTCAAATGGCGCGGATCCTGAGAAGCAATCTGCGGTGGTGGCTTTTTTGCAGAAAACGGCAGTGCAAGTGAGCAAGCAATTAGGCATGGATGAAATTGAAGAAATATCCTTCAGTTATGTGGATGGGCAGCATCTGATTTGCCGTCCTTTTACTATTGAAACAAATCGATTGATTTTAGCCATCATTGTTACCGACCGAGATCAGAGCTACCGACGCATTACCAATCGCGCCATCTCTGAAATACGAAATATCTGGAAGTAGGCAGGAAATCTATTTATGGGTATGACAGGAAATTTGACTGGTTTGGCTGCGGCTGATTTGATCCAACTCAATTGCGTGGATCAAAAAGTTGCACGATTGAAAATACAACATGCAGATCAACAGGTTGAACTCTATTTTTTTGGCGGCCAAATTGTGCATGCTGTTTCAGGCGATCAAAAGGGTGACGAAGTTGTGTATCAAGTATTGGGATGGAATGTAGGGGAGTTTAGTCTTGACAACGATATCAGTTCTCCTGAAACAACAATTAATCGCAGTTGGCCAAGTTTACTGCTTGAAGGTGCCCGTCGCCTGGATGAACAAGAGCTAAATCAAGCCCCCGTAAACCTTGAAAAGGAAATGCAACCGAAGGAGAAAAAAATGACACAAAAATTTGAAGATATTTTGGCAGAACTTTCTGGTGAAGTGACTGGCTACCGGGGAAGCTTCCTCGTGGGCACAGATGGGATCAATCTTGCCTCAAATTATATAGGTGAGTTGGACCCTGATCTCGCCAGTGCGCAGATGGCCATGCTCTTAAAACTGGTTAACGGGTCTACTGAAAAATTAGGTGCCGGAAACCTGGAAGATAACCTGACAACCACCGAAAAGGCATATATTTTGATGCGCTATCTTCCAGGGAAACAGTATTTTTTGGGTATCTCGGCTGAACGCAAATCAGGCAATCTGGGAAATATGAGATTGATGAGCAAGATGTATACTGAAAAATTGGCGAAGGCGATGCCTCACTGATCCGTGATTCGCTTTTAGAAAAGGGAGAAGACGATGAATAAACTTGAACAGATTATCTACCAATTTCGCAATGAATTGGGCAGCGATTTTATCTCAACAGATGTTGTCGGTATGGATGGAATTTCTATCGGTGGCGGCTCACTGAATCCAAATTTCGACGCGGCGGATATTTCAGCGCGTTTTGCCGAGGTGATGAAGCTTGCAGTTAAGATTAGTACCAAGATTGATATTGGCAAAGTCGATGATAATCTTGTAACGACAGACACCACTTATATCATCTCAAGGTTCCTGGGTGATGGGAATTATTATTGGGTGGTCGTGGTTTCGTCCAATGCGACCTTGGGTACCGTGCGAATGTTGATGAATGAATTCGCACCTCAAATCACGGATGCGATTCCGAATGGTGGCAGCCAAGTCAGGCAGCCTCTACCAGCAATAAAAATGGAAGAATCAAAGCTTGAAGAAAAACCTAAACAAGAAAAGGTAAAGAAAAACTTTTGGACCGATGCGAAACACGAAAAAGATGAAGAAGCAGAAGAACGTGCAAAAAAAATGTATAAGTTTCCATAGAGAACGGTGACCACAAAAAAAGCTTACACTTGTACACTTAGTGGCAAAGGCCATTCACAGGGTTGATGGTGTCTTCTTTTATCCAATATTGATCATCTTGATTATTGATTGTATAGAGTCAAGAATTGATCCTTTACCCTTCAAATGGATAGATAACCGCTTCACAAAGTTAGGAAATCAAAGAATGAATTCCAGTTTAATAGTAGAAAAACAATATACCTGACATAATTAATATAAGTCAGGTATATGTTTTTCAAAAATAGAAAAGAAGTCTATTTAAACATATCGGGATAGGCGACTTCAAAAGTATCAGAGGGGCTAACGATTTCAACGAAATAATCCGCCTGCGCAGGTTGCTCGGTTATGTTGGCACCATAAACTTCAGAAGTGGCAGATACTCCTGGGTCTAATGAAACTGGCTCGGATCTGCCTATTCCAATTAATTCACCATTAGCGTTTTGGTAAAGGCCGATGACTTGTACTTTAGCCTGAGCGGTTAAGTTGCTTTGAATCTCAACATTAGTTCTAGCTACGGGGATCAGGCTCATTACAAATTCTTCATATCCAAAGGTGAAATCACTGGGATTAATCGAGACAATTGGATGAGTAATCGGTAGACCAGCCAGTTTAGTCAACCACTCAGAGTCTGCTATAATTTTTGCCGTCTTGATCTCAGAAACCTCAAAAACAGTTGAGACAATTGTGCGATCTGCTACCTTGCTCTCCTCTGGCCATAGATAGAAAAGGATTCTTTCTTGAGGCAGGATTTTAGAATTAAATGTATTTGCCCACTCATCGACTATCTGCTTATCCTGATCGTACCAGGTAATCTTGTAAGTAAATTCAAAAATCATATCTATGGGGTCAGAGCTGGAGTTTTCAAGCACGAGATATGATTGATACATATTCGCTGCTGAATCATACAGAGTAACTCTCTGCGAAACATCAAGAACACCATCTACAATATTTAGTTCCGTGGGTATGTAAATATCGAAAGGATCTTTAGGAAGGTTGGATTGATCAGAAGATTGATTGGTAGAATCCTCCGAAGAAAAGGGGTTCTCAGCTTCTTGATCACTTGGTGATTCTTGGTTTGATTGTGAATCAAGACCAATAATATTCTTAATATTATCAAGTACCCCACAGTTACAAGCCATTAAAATAATCATCATCATGCATAATAGAATCAGCTTTTGTGATCTTTTCATCGGATCCTCCCAAATACCTTATCCCATATGACTTGATTTTGCGTTAAAAACCTTCATTTATGGACAACTGGTAATGAATTTTGGAATTATTAAAAATAGTATAACCATTTCATTTCTTACTTACTATGACTTTAAAGATCATTTTTTGCGATTTTGAAAATTGATTGTTGAAAAACCTTCTAATCAAACCCTTAGGAGTCTTTTCTGAGTGCTTCTTACCAACTAATAAAGACAAATTGTTTTTATTGACAACTTGTTTTGCATAATTTGCATTGGGTTTCATCATATTCAAGCACAATTTCATTATTATTAATATCAAAATCATGAGTTATGTCGTTCTATTTCTTAGTAATTGCTAAAAAAGGAATAAATTATTATGAAGGATTTTCCTTTTTATGGGTGTAAAATTGAAGTTCGTGGTTGGTTCTGGTTTAAAAACTTGACGAGCTTGATGATCAACGATCAGGTGAACACATTATTGTCTTCTTGAACTAACTCCCATCAAGTGTTGAAATTTACCGCGACCCTTTATGAACCACTCTTTGGTTCATTAAACGTGTTTGCTTGTTTAGCCAAATTGACATTAGAAAGTGACAAAACGAAAAACGCGGAATAATGAAGCATTATTAAGATTTAAATTTTTATAATCATATTTTTATTGGAGTTTGATATGCCAAGAAGAAATTTAAAACAATTATATGTAAGCGAATTTTCGGGATATAACCTGCATAAACTTCGGCAGGATGCGATGGCGGGTTTGACTGTGGCAGCCGTTGCGCTGCCTTTGGCTCTTGCTTTCGGTGTTGTCTCTGGCGCCACGGCTTCTGCAGGCCTGGTGACCGCTGTGATTGCCGGTTTTGTAATTGGCGCCCTTTCAGGTGCTCCGTTTCAAATCAGTGGACCCACCGGAGCGATGAGTGCGGTGCTTATTGTGTTGGCTCAAAAATATGGTTTGAATGGCATCTGGATAGCGGGTTTGATGTCTGGTGTCTTCCTGACCATCATCGGATTACTACGTTTGGGACGGTTCATTGCTTTCATCCCGTCTCCGGTGATTACCGGTTTCACCTCGGGTATTGCCCTGATCATCTTTATAGGTCAAATAGACAATTTTTTGGGAGTAAAAACCGCTGATGCACAATCGTCCGTGCTTAAGTTGACGAATTATTTCCAAGGCGGATTCACGATGGATTGGCATTCCATTCTTTTAGCACTGGTGGTAATTGCCACGATGGTTTTTTGGCCGAAAAAATGGAATGCAAAATTCCCTGCTTCGTTATTGGGCATTATCCTTGCCACTGGTTTGAATCTGCTTGTGAAATGGCCGGTAAGTGTGATTGGCGAAATTCCGCAAACACTGCTATTAGCCGATCGTTTGAATCTGGCGGCTATTCCATGGGCAAATTTGGGCGAATATTTGGGACCTGCATTAACCATAACTGCCTTGGGTGCGATTGAATCCCTGTTATGCGGAACTGTTGCATCAAACATGACCGGCACTCGTTTACAGGCCAACCAGGAACTGATCGGACAGGGAATTGGTAATATAGTAATTCCATTTTTTGGAGGGGTGCCGGCAACCGCTGCCATTGCCAGATCCAGTGTGGGCATCAAATCAGGCGGACAGACCCGTCTGGTCAGTATTTTCCACGCATTGGGATTGCTGTTGTCAATGTTCCTTTTGGCGCCCGTGATGGCAAAAATTCCGTTGGCCGCACTTGCGGGTGTACTCATGGTCACAGCATACCGCATGAATGAGTGGGAATCCATCCGTTTCATGTTCAATAAACGTTTCAAAACTGCCATCATTGCTTTCAGTATCACCATGCTTGCCACAGTCGCACTAGATTTGACCCAGGCCATATTGATTGGTTCGATTATCGCAGTCATGCTCTTTATCAATCAGATTGCTCAAATTGATATTGCCATACAAGATATTGATCATAGCAAGCTGTTGGACAAGGGAATCGAACTCAAAAACAAGTGTGAACATGTAAAAGTGGCTTATATTACCGGCCCGTTGTTTTTTGCTGCGATTGGTTTTTTCAATGAGGCGTTTTCAAAGCTTGATGGTGAAGGAACTTTGATCCTTTCAATGCGCGGCGTTTCATTGATCGATACCGCCGGTGTTGAAGCGATTGAAAAATTATATGAAAAGTATCACTCACAAGCCGGAGAGATAATGTTCGCGGGTATCCATGACAACGCCTTGCACATGCTCGAACGTGCCGGACTGGTCGATAAAATCGGCAA
>PNNU01000015.1 GCA_013824385.1 Anaerolinea sp. | reverse complement strand
GCAACCATTTATTTTGGACTTCTACCACCATTTATTGCGGACGCTAACAATAGATTAGGAGACTGACATTATAAAAAATTATTAACATAGAATAGGAGTCTAACTGAATTATGAGTGAATCATTAATAAATCTGTTATTACAAATTCCCTTGGCTGGCATGGTCATTGTGGTGGTAGTCATTTTTCTTAAACATGAGAAAGAAAACAATTTAGCATTCTTGAATGAATTGAAAAATCTTAGAAATTTATACGAAACGACACTATCTAAATTGACTGAGAAAATTTCTGAATTATCTAACTCTGTAAATGTTATGTGTGACAGAGTAAACAAAATTGAAGAAAAGATTGATGGTAAGAAATAGTTGTAAATACTTAACCCCTAGAATTGAAGTCTAGGGGTTATTTTTTATATTACAAAAATGCTATTTGAATCCAGCTTGCGCTAATGTAATCCATTCATCATAAGTAATCGCAGAATTATAAACTTTTTCCAATGTCTGATAATCTGTAATTGAGTGATATTTATAATCATTATCTGTAGAATATGTTGTAATTTCAACACTGAATTTATCAGTTCCATTTGTAAATCTAGCTAAATCTGATTCACTAAACCCTTGAGATTGAAAGAATGATTCAGCAAACCCCTTTATTAACTCATATGATAATGGTGGTTGTCTATCTCTTGATGCCCACATGCATTTAACTTCAATTTGTAAAACCCCATTAACACCCCTAATAAGATTTATAGATTCAATATCTTCAAAACCAGCTAAAAATGTCTTTGTTATTTCATTAAATTGTTTTGAAAGCTCTTCACTTGAAAGTGGTGTTGAAGTTGGCTGAATTGTTGCAGTTGGTTCTGGTGTTTTTGTTGGTGGTGCTTGTGTTGGTATATTTGGTGTTTGAGTTGGTAAAGAATCTACTGTTGCTTTAACATAAACTTGAACTGTTTGTTGAAGTTCCGCCACTGATGGGGCACTGGAACAACCAACCAATAATGTTAAAACAATTAGAACCAAAAATATTTTTTGCATTTATCCCTCTTTCCTAATTTATTAAAGAATTCAATTATTTGAACATTTTAATAAATCGTTTAAATATTGGTAATTTTTTTATCTCATTTACATGTCAAATCTTTTAATCTTTTATCAAGTCTAGTTGCATAAGAAATGGCGTCATCTTTGTTTAATGTACCCAAAAATTGCAATGCAACTACAGCATTACATCTTGTAAAAGATAATGAAACTGTATTCATAATCATAAAATTTACTGAAACTTGACCCTGTTCACCCACATCAATATATTCAGCTGTTCCCGGCATATTTGGAGTAATTTGATTAAAAGCTGATTGAACTTTTGTCGAATCTTCATAAAGTAATATATCAACTAAGCCACCAATTTTTCCATTGTTGGAAAGTGTTTGAGAGATTGAATTATCAGGAGTTGGTATTGTTCTTGTAAAATCTCCTAACTCACTTCTGATTTGTGCTGGTTCATATCCTGCTGGTAAATCTCCATCTTTAAAAATTACAGAAGACAAATCAATACTAGATAATGGTATTTTAGTTGGGGTTGGCATTGCTGTTTGTGTTTGCGAAATTGCTTTTTGGATAACTTCTGGTGATGGTTTGCAACTAACTAAGAATAAAGTTAATAATATCAATATTAGTTTTTTCAATCATCCCTCTTTTCTTATTTTTGATTATGATTATTAAGGGTTTACATGTTCAACTGTTACATCTGTTTTCACTGATAATTTTTCCATAAGCTCTTTTTGATGTTTTGATGCTTGCGCAATTCTGGCAACAATTCCAAACAAGCATCCAATAGCAATAAGACCAACCCCTGTTGTTGCTTCCGATAAATTCAAGAATCCAATTACACCAAATATTAATGAAACGATTGTTAAAAATATTCCCATTTATCCCTCTCTTTTCCTATACTATCGGATTATATTTATCAATTACAGCTTTTATAGCTGCTTCAGCAAAAATCACACCGGTTTCGTGCAGTAACCCTTTTGCGGTATTCCATGCTTTACTTCTAATTAAGTTTAGATATTGGTAACCATTATTAGTTAAATGCTCAAATATGCAATCAAATAATTGACTACCAGCAGTTGTATCTATTGCATCAATATAATCATTTTCTACTAGTATTTTTGTATGAAAAACAATTTGAAATCTTGAAAATTTTGATATTTCCATTTCATCTAAATTAAATGACTTATTTTCGGCTGGTAAATATTTTTCGCACCACAATAAAATTTCTTTTATTAATTCTGGTTCAAGTTTCATTTTTACCCCTTTCACTAATACCCACTAGCAATAATTATAGTGATTTATCCAAAAGAATCAAATGGGTTAGAACTGGTTGTCAACTGGACTCCCCTTTGAATGCGCAATTTTTGTATCATCATCATTTTGGGCTAAATAAGTTCTAAGGATTGTTAGGCTAGTATGACCAAGTATTTTTTGTAATGAAAATACATCAACATCATTTCTAAGCATTGCCAGTGCAAAAGCTCTTCTAAATCCATGTATAGCCGGGGGTTTGATATTTGCTAATTTTGCTCTTCTTGTAACAATTGCTCTCAAACCGTCATAACTCAATCTATCTTTTGTATCAGCTATCCATAAAGCCGGGTTATTATCGGTTCGGTATTTCAAATATTTCCTTATCGCTTTCCTGCTTTTCTTCCCGAGATATACTTTACGCTCTTTATCCCCTTTTCCGTGTTCAATAGTGACTGTTCCATATTCATCAATATTATCTAAATTGATATTCAGAAATTCACTAGCTCTAGCACCAGTATCAAGGAGCACTAAACAAATTGCAAAATCCCGGCAACCCAAATAAGTATCTAAATCGCAAGTAGAAAGCAGTGAGTCAATATCAATCATTGAAACGGGTTCAATGATTTCTTTAGATTGTTTTGGGGGTTTTACTTTCTTTATAGGATTCTTGAATTCATCCGGTTCATATTCTTGGATATACCAATAAAGGAAACAACGCAAACTTCTATAAAATGCATGAACATTTCCCTTATTATTGTGTCTTTCTTCTGACATATAAAGCATGTAAGAGCGGATTGTATTAGCGGTGATTTGAGTTACATATTGAATTTGTTGGGAATTGCAGTAAAGGATAAATTTATCAAGTTTTTCTTTGTAGAATTCCAATGTTCTTATTGATAAATTCCCTGCTTTTCTATCAATCAGGAATGCATTTATTGCTATTTCCAGATAATGTTCTTGGGAAAAAACTGAAATAGTCCGTTGCGTTTGGATTTCCATAACTTCTAAACTCCTCTTTTTGGAGTCTAAAAAGTATGGTCATATATGGTGTTATTAGAAACTTTTGGGGATTACTCTCTATATTTACTAGGCAGACTTCGATATCTGTGGGGCGAGAGGGGGTCGAACCCTCACGATGTTACCATCGACGGATTTTAAGTCCGTTGCGTCTGCCGATTCCGCCACCGCCCCGATACAAATTCTATTTTATCGCAAAGTGGTTAAAGTGAGTAGAGAAAAGCAAGAAAAGCAGGGGGGTAATCAAAAATTAGGGCTTGGTATTTAGGAGTATAACTCGGCAAATCGTGATCAGGGTTCTCGTAGCCTGATATCTAATCACTAATTACTATTGCGTTATTTTTACAATTCGCGCCCATATTGAATAAAAGTGAACAAAGGGAGAAGAAATGGCGCCGACTGATTCACTTAGCTTGATGGCGGCGCGCAAGGATTCAGCGTCATGAAAATCAGGCAGATCGGAATACGCTCGCCCGATCTCCGAGGGGTGATGTCCGTCTGATCCGGCATTACCGGCAAGATTATGTTGGCGGGCGAATGCAAGCGCTCGGGTGTTGAATTCTTGCCGTAAGGCGCGCGCGTTCAAAACTTCCACCGCATCCAGTTGCGGAGCGAGCAAAACAAGCGTCTCACGAGTCCAGCCGGAGCGCTGCGGGTCAAAAGGGTGTGAAATACTGATGAAAGCGCCCTGATGCTTCAGACGTTTTAAGGCTTCCATTGGTTCAAGTCCGTGCGGGACTGGGCTGGTGACAAAAGCGGCGAGAAATTCACCCTGAGTGGTTTGTATTTCTTCGCCCACAATGATGATGTCGGGTGCGGCGGTAAATGCTTCAAGCGCCCCCGCGATGGAATTATGGTCCGTTACGACCAATTTATCCAAACCGCGGCGGCGGGCGGCCCGGATCAGCGCGTCAATTGAGGTGTTGCTGTCGGCTGAGTGATAAGTGTGACTATGAAAATCAACTTTCAATGATCCGGCCTTCTCTGGTGCTCAACCCAAGCGATTTGCCAGAGACAGACCAGAGTAGAATGCCGAAAAGAAAACTGATCCAGAACGTGGCAAGGCGGAAAAGAATTGTCGCGGCAACCGCGATCTCGGGTTGAAAGTTAAGCAGCAAAGTGAGCATCATCGCCATAGCGAGTTCGATCACCCCCAAACCTCCGGGCAGACGGGTTGCCAAACCGATAGTGGTTGAAAAGGCAAAGACAAGAATTGCCGTGGCAACCAATGGCAGAGAGGGTGGTAACCCTAGTCCAACCAGGATGAAGAAAAGCGCGGCACCTTCAGCAGCCCAGGAAAGAATCCCCAAAATGAAGGTGATAGCCATATTTCCGGCGGTAAAGAGCGCCGGGTTGGCGTCAATACATTCCCTCAATTGGGGAGTGATTCGCTTTAGCATAGGAACTATTGTGCCAACCTCAGAAAGATGGGGGTCGGCAGGTTTGAGTCTTAAGAACACGGTTGCAGCGAGAAAGGCAAGGAACAGAGTGAGAAACAACGGCCACAAGGAGGGGTATGCGACGGTGCCTATGACAATTAACACAAAAACACTTAACCCATCGGAAATCTGATCTACCAAAAAGACCGAGACTGCCCGTTCCACTGGAATACCGGAGGCTTTAAAAAGCCAAATGCCTTTGAAAGATTCACACACCCGGTTAGGAGTGACAGCGAGCGGAAAACCGGCTACAAACAAACGAAATGATTCGATGAAAGTTACTTTTTGCACACCGGATTGATGGAAGTTCACGGCGCGTTTTAAAAATCGAAGCGATTGATTTAGGAAAGTGAGGGCGATAGCCAGAGTGAAGTAAATCCAGTTAAATTCAAATAGACGCCGGCTGACCTGATTCATGCCGCCCAGAAACGTGAGCCCAAGGAGGACGATGCCTCCAAGCATAAGACCTGGGAGAAGTTGTTTGTATATGGAACGATAGGGTGCATACATAATACTGTCCTTGATACATGCATTATAAGGCGAAAATTAGAGAAATGAATTTACATGGTTGTAAGGTCAAGATTACTAATTTGTAAACCTGACAAACCTCGAAAAGTTCAAAAGTCAATAAACACCTGCAAGAATGTTGCGAATAACACCGAAAAAATAATACAGGAATGAAGTGAACAATGATAGGAATTTGATAAGGTATATACACTTTTCTTTACTTTTCGACACGGGCAAGTTTTGGGTTGACTTTTATAAGAAATGAAACCATAATAAACTATTCATATATTTCCACTCAGTGGAAGAAAAAAACCAACCAAGGAGAATAGAAGTGAAACGCAAATCCCTGATTTTGATTGCTGCATTGCTTGTTGTAACATTAGCGCTTTCTGCTTGCGCCAAGCCAACCACAACTGTGAAGGTTGCTACAGACGCCACATTCGCCCCTTTTGAATATACCAATGATGCGGGCGAACTGGTTGGGTTTGATGTTGACCTGATGAATGCTATCGCCGAAAAAGCCGGATTTAAATTCGAATGGGTGAACGTCCCATTTGATTCAGTGCTCGCCGGATTATCTGAGTGTCAGTATGATGCCGCCATCGCCGCCATCAGTATCAGCGAAGATCGAAAAGCTTCAATGCTTTTCTCTGCGCCTTATCTGGATGCCGGTCTGGTAGTTGTCATTAATAAAGCGACCACAGACATTGCTGGCATTGACGACCTTAAAGGCAAAACTGTAGCCGCCCAATTAGGCACAACAGGAGAGATGGCTGCTCAAGAAATCGAGAATGTCGTATATAAACCCTACGATTCATATGAATTGGCTTTCCTCGAACTCGCCAATAAGGGTGTAGATGCAGTCATCGCTGACAACCCGCTGGCGATGGGTTACATTGCCGCAAATCCTGAAAAAATTATGGCTGTAGGTGATATCTTGAACAACGAACAATATGGCATTGCCATCTGCAACAAGAACGCTGATCTGCAAACCAAAATCGACAAAGCCTTGAAAGAGCTGATTGATTCTGGATATGTAGCAGAATTGGCTTCAAAATACATCAAATAAGATTTTTTCCTGGAGGTCTGCGGGATTCATTCCCCCGCAGACTTTTCATAACTTAACCTGACATTAAGGGCTAATCAATGAATCATACTTCTGGTAAACCAGCCGGAATTTTTGGTATTCGCAATTTTGACCGCTGGTGGATCATGGTGCTGGCTGTAGTGGGCATCATTCTTTTGCTCATTTTTACAAAACCTGACCCATATCAGCGAATCTTCCTTTTCGTGCGCTCTGGCATTTGGACAACCATTTCGATCACATGGATATCGTTTTTCCTGGTTATGTTCTTCGGGTTGATTGTTGCGCTCGGGAGACTTTCAAAGAATAACATTTTGCGAGGGATCTCTACGGTTTATGTCGAAGTGATCCGCGGAATTCCGATGCTGGTACAGTTGATTTTTTGGTATTTTGCTTTTCCTTCATTAATGCAACAAATTGGAGAGTGGTTAAATCTTCAAGCCTTAATGGATTACCGCGCGAACGCGATATCTATGGCAATCCTGGGTTTGACCGTGGGCTATTCAGCGTATATGAGTGAAGTTTACCGCGCGGGCATCCAGAGCATCTCAAAAGGGCAAATGGAAGCCGCGCGCAGCCTGGGGATGACATATTTTCAGGCGATGCGCTATGTGATCCTTCCGCAAGCAGTGCGGGTGATCTTGCCGCCTGTCGGGAACGAATTCATCACTCTGCTCAAAGATTCGTCACTTGTCTCGGTTGTGGCTGTGGCAGATATGACCCGGCGCGGACGGGAGTTTATGGCGGCGAACTTTATTCCGATCCAGACCTGGGTGATGGTAGCGTTGCTCTACCTGGTGATGACCTTGCTCGCCGCGAGACTAGTCACCTGGATGGAGCGGAAATTCAGGATGGAGAAATAGCCATGGCGCCAATCATTCATATCAAAAATATACATAAACATTTTGGCGCGGTTCACGCACTGAAGGGCGTCAGTCTGGATATCGAACGAGGGGAAGTTGTGGTGATCATCGGACCTTCCGGTTCTGGCAAATCCACGTTGCTGCGTTGTATCAACCGTCTGGAAGAGTTTGATGGCGGAATGATCGTGGTAGACGATATCCCGCTAGACAGCGCGGAAAACATCAACGCTGTCCGCACCGAGGTCGGGATAGTCTTTCAACAGTTCAATCTCTTCCCGCATCTGACCGTTCAAGATAACATCACCCTGGCGCAAAGGATAATCCGAAAACGCAGCAAAATAGAAGCGGAAAATATTGCGCGACAGCTTTTAGTTAAGGTCGGCATCCCTGAGAAGGCGGATTATTTCCCCGGGCAGCTTTCGGGAGGGCAGCAACAGCGGGTAGCCATTGCCCGCGCGTTGGCGATGAACCCCAAGATCATGTTGTTTGACGAACCCACCAGCGCACTTGACCCCGAGATGATCCAGGAAGTTCTGGATGTGATGCTTGGTCTAGCCAAAGAAGGTATGACCATGGTTGTAGTGTCGCATGAGATCGGTTTTGCCAAAGCCGCCGCTGACCGGGCGATTTTGATGGATGATGGACAGATTATTGAAGAAGCCACCCCTGAAGTGCTTTTCTCTAATCCAAAAGAGGAGCGGACTAAATTATTTTTGAGCAAAGTGCTATAAACTCATACTCGAGAACCACACCCGGCAGGTTTTTGAAAAATTATCAGGTGTGGTTTTAGGCTTTTTTTGACTTTTAACTCGATTTGTGCTATTCTATTTTCTTGTACCTTTTGTGGATAGTACAATCTATAAATCAAGGAATCATTGGATGCATCGAGAACGGGTTTCGGATAATGTTTATTGGTTCCAAAGCGAAGTCTATGCACAAGTGACTGCAGGCGCTATCACAGGTCCTCAGTGGGCGGTTGTAGTAGATACGCTCGCGCTGCCTGAAGAATCTATTGAAATGCGCAATTATATTGAAGAAACATTAGGAGTTCCGGTGCGCTATGTGATTAATACTCACTATCATGCCGACCACTCATGGGGAAACTGTTATTTCGCGGGGGCGACCGTCATTGCACACTCGCTCGGGAGAAAGATTGTGTTTGACAAGGGTGTGACCTCGCTTGAGGCTGCCAAAAAACAAAATCCGATCTTTAAACAGGTAAAACTAATTTCCCCGCAAATGACTTTTAATGAAGGTTTACTTTCGCTGCGAGTGGGGAAGAAAACTTTAATCCTGACGCCCACGCCAGGACATTCACTTGACTCGATCTCGGTGTTGGTTGAGGAAGACCGGGTTCTTTTTGCAGGTGATGCCTTTATGCCTATCCCTTATGTAGTTGATGGCGATGTGGAGGAATTGCTCGGGACCATCAAACGCATTGGAAAGATGGGTCTGGAAAATATTATTCAAGGCCATGGCGACATTATCCTGCGCGGTGAGATTGAGGAAGCCACGCGTGAAAATATCTCATATTTAACAGCTGTCCGCAAGGCTGTGCGAGCCGCTGCTAAACGGCGAAATCCGATGGAAGCGCTGGCAGAAATTGATATCGAATCCTGTGGAAAAAGCCGCGTCAGCCTCACAGGGTTGGGAATTGAGCTGCATAAACGCAATGTGATGCATATCTACAATCACTTATCCGAAGAGACTGAGCCGCTCTAATAAAAACCAGCCGATGAGGCTGGTTGATTTTTAATATTAATTCTTATTAGTTGGTTTGCCCAAGCTTTTTCTTGAAATAAGCGCGTAAACCAACTGCCCGTTCAGTGCCTTCTTTCAAACGCTTCAGGTTGGGGCGAAGAGCGTACAAGACGATTACAAGTGTGCATATCCCATAAAAAACAAATTCCCACGGACCAAAACCTGCAGCGGCCTGATAACCAAACAAGATCAGCGAGAAGAATGCAATACTAATGGTGGTGACTGACGCGTAACCGATTCCAAGATACACCAATATGATCAATGGCAGGATGATGATCCAGCTATAAGGTACAAGGGCAATTGCTCCACCGAGCGTTGTAGAGCCGCCCGCACCACCTCTGAGTCTTAATTTACCATCCGATTGTTTCTCAATGAGGAAGACCGAGAAGATTTGACCAACAACTGCCAAGATCACTGCAATGATCTTAATCCATAAACTGCCAGGCATAAACAAGGAGGCGAGATACCCCGCGAGAATCCCTTTGCCTGCATCGAAGACAGCCGTGAGCAGACCAGCCAGAAAACCAGCTGCCCGCATCACATTGGTGCCGCCGACCCGGCCGCTGCCAAACTTGCGGATATCTTTCCCTTTAATGAACCTGACAATTAGCCAACCTACGGGTATTGAACCGATCAGATAAGCGCTTACCAATACAAGCATGCTATTTAACACCATTAATTATCTCCTAATACGAACACACACATATATAACACACTCAGTGAATAAAAGATACTTTAATTTATTTGGAAATTATAGCAATAAAAGAAAAAATCGAGAATACAATCAGAGGTTCGATCCACATAGTTTGGGGTGCACGCTTTTCTTCAATGTTGCCAGCCAAACTGATCAAGCCGTAAGTGATACCGAGAAGAACAAGGCCGAACTGTAGGGGTTTGAGAGGCAGGTAAAAGAATCCGGCTGTTATTTGAACTATCACGAGCGCGATTCCAATTGCCCAGGCGATATTCCAACCACCAAGCCTTAGATGAAGTGTTTTGGCGCTGACCAACCCGATAGCAGGGATTACCGCGGCGAGCACAAGATAGAGACGCAAGCCTGCTCCCCTTACAGCAATGAGCAGCACAAGTAACAGCGCTAACGAAACCGCCGATAAGCTTACCCTGGCGATAGCGTATCGAATGTCAGACTGGTCTACCGCAATGTATTCTGAAATAAAAACGCCTACGAGAAGAAGTCCGCCCAATCCAAACACTGCCCACCACGATGGGCTGACGCGCAGCGCATCCAATGGTACACCGATAACAAGGGCGGTGAAGGCTGGTAAAAGCCAATGTTGAACGCGGTTTTCATCGCCATAATGGGGGTGATCGCTGATCAACCAATCAGACCCGGCTGCAGCCAGGACGGTAACCACCAACGAAATAAAAGTAATAAAATTGATACGAACCGTAAACAGGAAACCTGGCAATTGAATATTAAGTAATTGCGTCGGAAAATTAATAAACGCAGTCAACGCGTAAGCCAATAGGATCATTGCAGTGACTACACTGAGCCTGTCAATATTCGGTAAATGCTGGTGGTTATCCACTCCTTTATTTTACCCTTGAGAACCCCACTTTGCGAGTAGTTTCATCATACTGAAGTGTCACAAAAAATAAGACCATCCCATCTATGGTAAAATTACTTTTTGTATGAAAAATCAAACTGTAATCTTTACTGGCGCTCCCCCCAGACTCATACCAACGCTCTTAAAAGGTTTCAATACGATTGCCAATAACGCGTATTTGCTCCTTTTTCCGGTGTTTATTGATCTGCTGTTGTGGTTGGGACCAAAACTCAGACTGAAAACTTTGATGATGCCATTCATCAATGAATTTTCTGCTGATATGTTGAAGATCAGTCCACCTGAATTATTGGATACGGTCAAGACATCTCAAACATTGTGGGAGCAGCTGCTTAATCAATTCAATCTCGCAACCGCTTTGCGCACATTCCCGGTGGGTATCCCGAGCATCATCGCGCGGCAATCTCCCGCTGGCTCTCCGCTGGGGCAATACTGGGTCTACGAAATACCATCTGTCCAATGGGCTTTTGCCATACTCGGGGCGGTATTGCTGATCGGTTTTCTGCTGGGAAGCCTATATTTCTATTTTATTGCGCGCGTGACAGCGACCGATGTTGAAAAACTTTCTGGGAAACAGATTTTAACCGCATACGCCCAAAGCCTTATAATGTTTTGTTTATTCCTCGGAGTGGCGATTCTGATCATGATTCCGTTGTTCTTGATCTTGTCTATACTTTCTCTCGCAAATGCTGGAATTGGACAGTTTTTCCTCCTGGTAGCAGCCTTAGTCCTGTTATGGTTGGTGATGCCGCTGGTATTTTCACCGCACGGGGTTTTTGTATTAAAACAAAAAGCATTGCCTTCAATGATGATCTCCATCCGCTTGGTGAGATTGTTCCTGCCCGGGACGGGATTGTTCGTGATGACCAGCGTATTGATCAGCGAGGGGTTAAATAATCTGTGGACTATACCCGAAGCGAATTCCTGGCTTACCCTGTTCGGCATCGGCGGGCATTCATTTATCATCACCAGTCTATTGGCGGCAAGTTTCATCTACTATCGAGAAGGTCTGCGATGGATGCAGGAAAACTTGCAGAGATTAGCCGAAGCGGCTCAACAGAAACATGAAAACGGAGGCACCACCCTTGAGCAACAATAACCTTACCTCATACGGCGCAAAAGATATTCAGGTACTTGAAGGGTTGGAGGCTGTACGCCGTAGACCTGGTATGTATGTTGGTGGAACGGATCTGAAAGCGCTGCATCATCTGGTTTATGAAGTTGTGGATAATGCCATTGATGAGGCGCTGGCTGGGGCTTGCAGCCGCATCGATGTGATCATCAACGCCGATAGCAGCGTGACCGTCATCGATAATGGACGTGGTATTCCGGTGGATATTCACCCCGAGAAAAAGAAATCGGCGCTCGAAGTTGTCATGACCATACTGCATGCTGGCGGCAAGTTTGGACATTCTTCTTATAAAGTTTCAGGCGGTCTGCACGGTGTGGGTGTTTCGGCGGTTAATGCGCTATCTGAATGGTGTGAAGCGCGTGTTTATCGTGACGGACAAGAATATTTTCAGCGTTATGAACGCGGCGTTCCCAAAGAACCGGTCAAGGCAATCGGCAAATGCGACCCCAATAAAAGCGGCACCAACATCACTTTCCGTTTCGATAATGAGATTTTCAAGGATGAGATTGATTTCAAATTTGACACACTCGAACAACGCTTTCGTGAAATGGCGTTTGTCACCCGAAACGTAATGATCAAATTGATTGACAATCGTTCACCAGAGCGCGAAACTACGTTCCTTTTTGAGGGCGGAATCGTCTCTTTTGTGCGATATATGAACAAGAACCGTGAGACGCTGCACCCGGTCTTCTACGTCGATAAAGAGATTGAGAATATCGGAATCGAGATCGCTATCCAATACACGGATGCGTATAGCGAATCGGTATATTCATTTGCCAATACCATCAACACCATTGATGGCGGCACGCACATGACAGGTCTGCGCACCGCGGTTACTCGGGTGATCAATGACTATGCCAAACGCGCGAAAATATTAAAAGACACAGACCCGAATTTCACCGGTGATGATACGCGCGAAGGGATGACCGCCATTGTCAGCATCAAACATCCCGATCCTCAGTTTGAAAGTCAGACGAAAGTCAAACTGATGAACCCGGAAGTGCAGACCTACGTCCAGCAGGTGGTCGGTGAAGCTTTTGGCAGCTTTTTGGAAGAAAACCCGACGACTGCCAAGGCGATCGTTTCTAAATGTTTAACCTCCGCGCGGGCACGAGACGCAGCGCGTAAGGCACGCGACCTCGTCATTCGCAAATCAGCGCTCGAAAGTCTCACCCTGCCGGGCAAACTGGCGGACTGCTCTGAACGCGACAGCAACAAGACAGAAATGTATATTGTGGAAGGTGATTCGGCAGGCGGCTCAGCCAAACAGGGACGCGACCGGCACTTTCAGGCAATCCTGCCATTACGCGGCAAGATCCTCAACACCGAGCGCGCCAGGTTGGATAAGATCCTGGGTAACGAAGAGATCAAGTCCATCATCTCCGCTTTGGGCACTGGCATTGGCGACAACTTCGACATCAAGAATCTGCGCTACGGGCGTGTGATTATCATGACCGATGCTGATGTGGATGGCAGTCACATCCGTACGCTGCTGCTGACCTTCTTCTTCAGATATATGCCGCAAATCATTGAACAAGGGCATATGTATATCGCCCAACCGCCGCTTTATAAAATTGCATACCGCGGACAAACTAAATATGTATACACTGACACTGAAAAAGAAGCCTACCTGAAAGAACTGGGCAGCGTGGCTGAAAAAGCAACCATGCAGCGTTACAAAGGTTTGGGAGAAATGAACCCCACGCAGTTGTGGGAGACCACCATGAATCCTGAAAGCCGCACCCTATTGCAGGTTTCAATTGATGACGCCGCCGCGGCGGACCGCACGTTCGATATGCTGATGGGAGCAGCGGTGCCGCCGCGCACGCGCTTCATTACCACCCACGCGCATGCAGTAAGAAACTTGGATGTGTAAGACCACAACTGTCGGATCTCATAAAGCTTGGCACTGCGTTCGTAAAGTTTGGCACTGTCCGCAACATAAAGTCTGGCACGACACGACCTTAAAAAATCCAATTTCCTTGGTGTATGGAAAAATCTGCGCCGGAAAGCATGGCACTGGCCTACAACATCTCTACATAAACTATGGCACTACCCTATCTTTTCAGGTAGGGTAGTGCCTTTTGTAAGCATAGCTAAGGATACGAAGTGTACGCGACAGAATTGCGTTCATTCATCCAGCGGGCTTTTAACGGCCAGGCCGCCGCGCTGGAGGACGTGGGTATAGATCATGGTGGTTTTCACGTCTTTATGGCCGAGCAGTTCCTGGACGGTACGTATATCGTAGCCGCTTTGAAGGAGGTGAGTGGCGAAGGAATGGCGGAAGGTGTGTGGGCTCACGCTTTTGGTGATCGAGGTTTGGCGCGCGGCGTCCCTCACGGCGTGTTGCAAAACGCCCTCATCCAAGTGATGCCTCCGGATAACCCCGGAAAGCGGATCCACGGAGCGTTGAGAGGCTGGGAATATGTATTGCCAGCCCCATTCCCGGCCAGCATTCGGATATTTTACATTCAAGGCATAGGGCAGAGCAACTTCACCATAACCTTCTCGCAAATCCTTCTCATGCAAGACTTTTACATCCTGCAAATGGGTCTGCAATTCTGAGACAATCGAATCCGGTAAAACTGTGGCGCGGTCTTTTTCACCTTTCCCATCCCGTACAATAAGCTGATGATTACCAAAATCAATATCTTTTACACGCAGGCGCAAACATTCCATCAAGCGCAGGCCACTGCCATAAAGCAGACGAGCCATCAGTCGAGGTTTCCCTGTCATCCGATTGATCACCTCCAGAGCCTCGTCGTGTGTAAGTACAGTTGGCAGGTGCTTTGGTCGCCCAACATGAACCAAGTTCGGAAGCGGTGCAATTTCTTGTTGTAAAACATTTTTGTAAAGAAAGATCAGGGCGCTTAAAGCCCGATTCTGTGTTGAGGCAGCAACATGACGTTCTAGCGCCAAGTATGCAAGAAATGCTTCAATCTCTGGCGCGCCCATATCTTTTGGATGGCGCTTCTTGTGAAATATGATGTAGCGTTTAATCCAATCAACGTAGGTTTGCTCAGTACGATAAGAGTAATGCTTAATTCTTAAGACATCGCGCACTTGATCAAGTAATTTCCTGGGTTCGGGCATTGTTCATTTTCCTGTGGTTATGCTATACTTTACGAAATGCTCATCCTATTTTAACCTATAACCACCTAATGCCTATCTTAATTTAGGTGATTAGACCGCAACAGCCCATAAGCTGTTGAGCCACCAAACGACAGCTGAGCACCTAGTTGGCTGGCAGGTCAAAGAGCAAAACAAAAACCTTTTCGTGCATGTAATTGCGTTGCTCAATAAGTTTGTGTTTTTGAAAGTCAATTCCATTTTTTCAAGAGGTGAATTATGTCTCAATCGCTTTGGGAAGAGTTTCAGTTAGAAGATAAGATTTTTCAAATTCTTGATGTTGAGTCTCATAATCCAGACCATCCCCTTTGGGCGACCCTTCCAAACGCCGTATCAAATAGCCATTTCATTTAAAGCCTTGTTTCCAAATGATTTTTCTAGAATAGGCAAGCCAGTGGGCGGAAAAGGAACGGGGCAGAAAGATTCTCTGGCTCAGTATTTTGCAAATGAACTTTCTCAACGCATCAATAAAGGCTTGATAACAAATGTTGAAGGTAGATTTCTGCATCGCAAACATTTATTGACTTTACAATACGATGATGAAGGAAAAGTAATTGAGTCATCTACAATGCAAGCCTATGACTTGTCTATGTATAGGCGAATTGATTAAAAGGCTTTTGATTATTCAGCGTTTTGACAAACAATATTTTTAGCCATTGCCAAAAAATAAGTTGTGTGTAAAAGTTGGGCTTGTTAGCGGTGGTGTCTTTTTTCAGGCGGCAGGTCTTGCACAAAGCCAGCCAACAAAGCGTGCAGTGGATTTGTGGGATTCTGCGCGGTTTACAAGCATTTTTCTGGCTTCGGGTTTTTTCTGCTCCCAGGCATTGTCCCAGCCCGCCCACAAACCACTAACGCAAACCGTTGGGCGGCACGCAGGCGAATGTTGAGACATTATGCTTGGTCAATGACCCTATACCTTATTCCAAATTCCAATAAACGATTGTGAGGAGTTACTATGTCAACAACAAACACTACTAACCCGATTCAAGTCAATAATTATCCACTTGCTAATTTGACTTTAGCCTATTGGTTATCGGGCACTCTAGCCGTCGTGACCCTGGTAAAGTCGGTTACCAGCGTATTCATCCCGAGGATTTTTCGCGATCCGCCCATGACCGCCGGAAATGCCCAGGGCACTGATTTTGCGATCCTCATCATTGCTATTCCCATCTTGGTGGCTTCGATGATCCTGACGGCGCGAGGATCATGGCGGGCGCAGATTGTCTGGCTTGGCGCCCTTAGCTATATCCTCTACAGCTCGGTGCTCTTTGCCTTTGGCACCGCCTTCAATCCCCTCTTCCTACTCTACGTAGCGTCGCTCTCGCTTTCACTCTGGTCTATTGTGGTATTACTGATCCGGGTGGACGCAGACGGCTTACGCGCTCGGTTTGCCTCCAAACTGCCCGTGCGAGTATTTGCGATTTATATTTTAATCATCGCGGCGATCTTCTCCTTCACCTGGATGCGCCAGATTGTCCCCGCGATGTTTGAGATCGCTGCGCCAAGCTTTCTTCAAGGAACTATTATGCTGACCAACCCGGTCCATGTGGTAGATTTAGGATTTGCGCTCCCGCTCAGCGTTCTTGGCGCTGCATGGCTCTGGCAACGGAAGGTATGGGGTTATCTCATCAGCGGTGTGATGCTCTCGATGATGACCATCGAGACTGCAAGCATCGCGATCGACCAGGTGTTTGGTCATCTCAGCGACCCGACGGCGTCCCTTGATGCCGTCCCGTTATTCGCAGTGCTCACACTGGTCGGGTTGGTAGTTGTCGTCGCGTACCTCCGTTACCTGCACCCAGAGCCAGACCAACGGGTAGGCTGATCCTATTGGACGATCAACCGATTCAATCTTGGAAGCCCTGCGTGCTGAAATCAACATGCGATGGACGACACTTTTTGCTCAAGCGCAGAAGTGAGAATATCATGCAAAACGCCGCCCAACAACCGCTTGCACCCGACTCGGCTACGCCTCGCCCTCGCGGGGTTTCGTGCAATTCCAGCAAGCCTTCCCCGCGAAGGAGTCTTTACTTCGCCGCCGAGCGGGTGAAGCGAACCGTTGGGCCGCCTGATACGAAATCGTAGTTTTTTGTCGAGGAAAAGATGATAGTTACAGCATGGAATAATGGCAAACATCACAGGAGCGGGGCTGGGTATGGCTTAAAAATCACTATCCCTGACAGAGATAAATATTTCAAGCGAGAATGGCAATATGTGATAATACGCTACAGTGACTCAAATCAAGAAGCCAAAGTAAATATTGAAAAACAGTCTTTCTGGGGAGACGCTTGTCGTGAGCTTATAAACATTGATATTGGCAAATGGTTTTTACAAAAAAGTATAGCGCCTTGGCTTAAAGGCTCACTACCTAAGCTCAGACTGGAGCCAATTTCCGACAATGTATTTCTTCTTGTAGTGTAAATTTGGCTTCATAAACTGTGCATAAGGCTCTGTTATGATATTAGAGTGGTTGACCTGGATTAAAATCAACGAATCTTCAAATTACTCTAAATGCGCTATATACCGAATTCGGATTTGTAGCAAAGGAAAGCCAGAAATAATCCAAAGATTTCTTGGCAAAGACGGAGATGGGTTGCTTTGCATTGGTAAAACCACTGACATGGAAAGACGCCGAAAGCAATTTGTCAGGGGTTTAACCGGTGTATTCGGACATTCCGAAGCTAATTTGCTTCACATTTTAGAAACTGTATCACCGTTAGGTGTAATGTTTAAAGAGCGAGAATATGAATATTCATACGCTCGCATTGCTAAAGGTGATGAGGACAAAGCAGAAGAGGCAGAAATAAAGGCTTACGTAAAAAGGTTCGGAGAAGTACCGCCATTGAACAGTGCTATACCCGATAGATATGGCGATTGGTGATTATTTGCAGCCCAACCCCCGCATGAAGGCTGACGTGTGGGATTCTGCGGCATTTTCAAGCATTTTTCTGACTTCGAGTTTTTTCTGCTCTCAAACAGAATCCACGCCCGCCCACAATCCGCTAACGCAAACCGTTGGCACGCCCCTTGCTAAATAAAAAACACTTGAAAACATTATCGCTTCGTGATACTATTGGGTCGTGATTGAAACTTTCGCTTCCGATGAAACAGAGAAAATCTTTCGTGGCAAAACTTCTACAAAATTGCCAAAAGATATTCAGCGCACTGCTCGCCGTAAATTAATTTATCTTGACGACGCAGAAGATTTGCAAGATTTACTTGCTCCACCTGGAAACAGGCTTGAAAAATTAAAAGGCGATAGGGTTGAGCAACATAGCATCCGCATTAATGACCAATGGAGAATTTGTTTCAAATGGTCGGATAACAAAGCGAAAAATGTTGAAATTGTGGATTATCACGGATAAGAGAAAATATGATGGACGATAATTTATCACCTATTCACCCTGGCGAAATTTTGCTTGAAGATTTTATGAAGCCACTCAATTTGAGTCAGTATCGTTTGGCTCATGATATTGGCGTTACTCCAATACGAATTAGTCAGATTGTTAATGGTCAACGTGCTGTCACCGTAGATACTGCCATGAGACTGGCTCGTTATTTTAGTACAAGCGCAGGGGTATGGCTTCGTTTACAGGTTCGCTATGATTTGGAGGTTGCGGAAAAACAATTGAGCGCTCGCATTAATCGTGAAGTCAAAGTATCAACCCAAACCCCAAGTCACGTTTAACCAAAAGCGTGCCAACAAAGCGTT
>PNNU01000014.1 GCA_013824385.1 Anaerolinea sp. | reverse complement strand
CGGACTGACTGATTTAACGGAGAGGGTGGCCATTGTTCGTTTCACAAAGATCATCAGCCCGGGGATGGCACTCATACAGAACTGGATCACAGATCTCCGGCAGGGTAAGACGATTCACCCTTTGTCTGATATGGTTTTGTCACCCATTTCTCTCCAGTTTGCCATTGAGGTAATTATCGCCATCATGCAACGGGAAAGTTACGGCCGCTGGCAAGTTTCAGCCAGGGAAGACGTTACCTACGAACAGATGGCAAGATATCTGGCGCGGAAAATGGGAATCTCGCAGAAATTAATCGAACCGATTAGCGTCGATCAATCGGGATTGAGATTCGAAACGCTTCCGGAATATACAACACTCGATACGACTCGATTGGAAGAAGAGCTGAGTATAGAACCACCGACGGTATGGGATGTGCTTGATGAAGTCTTCCCCTGAGATAAGAGGCCATCGGCCCATACTGGTTATCCATGTTATTTAATTCTTACATATTTATCTTTGCTTTCATGCCACCAGCATTACTCGGTTTTTTCTTGATTTCACGATTCGATCGAAACCTCGGAATGTTCTGGTTGTTCTGCGCATCCCTTTTTTTTTACGGCTGGTGGAATCCTACTTTTGTTATCCTTATTCTTGTGTCTATTTTTGTTAATTACGGATTCTTTTCATGGTTGACGCGCTCTGATCATAGAAGTCATATAATCGCAAGATGTGTCTTGGCCGCGGGTATCCTTTTCAATCTGGGGGTTCTCGGTTATTACAAATATACCGATTTTATCATTGCCAACCTCAACCATTACACCAGTTCTTTTTTTATCTTACAACATATCATATTGCCCATTGGTCTGAGTTTCTATACTTTTGAACAGGTCGCCTGCCTTGTGGATAGTTACCGCGGCGAGGTCAAAAAGGGGGATTTCCTCGAATATTGTATATTTGTAAGTTTCTTTCCGCGATTGATTGCCGGACCGATCGTTCGTTATCAGGAGATTATCCCCCAGTTTGAAAAACATGAAACGTATCATTTACATTATTCGAACCTATCCGTCGGACTAACCATATTCTTTATCGGTCTCTTTAAAAAGGTCATTCTGGCTGATAACATTGCCGTTTATGCCAATATTGTTTTTGAAGCGGCAGGTAAAGGAGTTCAACTGACATTATTCGAGGCTTGGCTCGGGGCATTGGCCTATACGTTCCAAATATACTTCGATTTCTCCGGCTATACGGATATGGCTATTGGCTTGGCGCGGATGTTCAATATCGTTCTCCCCCTCAACTTCTATTCTCCCTATAAAGCAAAGAACATCATTGAGTTTTGGCGGTGCTGGCACGTGACGCTTTCCCGTTTTCTGAGGGACTATCTTTACATTCCGCTCGGCGGAAACCGGAAGGGTGAAATCCGGCGTTATGTTAATCTGATGGGCACGATGCTCCTTGGCGGACTGTGGCATGGTGCCGGGTGGACATTCGTTCTTTGGGGGGGGGTGCATGGCATCTATCTGATTATCAATCAGGCATGGCGCAATATCATCGTCAAACTTGATCTCAAGACGCCTGTTCGATACCAGTGGTTGACCAGCCGGTTTGCGCAGGGCCTGACTTTTGTTGTGGTTGTTTTTGCCTGGGTGTTCTTTCGGGCCAAATCACTGCAGGAAGCAAAGGCTGTTTTCAGTGGAATGATTAGCGGCGATATCAGCATGCCTCAAATGATGATGACTAAACTTGGTAGTTTAGGAGAAATTCTGGCGTCAAACGGCATTAAGTCCACAGGCCTCTTTCCCAATGTTGTCTCTCAATTTCCAGACGGCGCTTCATTATTTTGTATTTTCCTCATCACAATTTCTTTTATGATTGTCTCGTTTTTACCAAATACAAGTGAATTCATGTCTAATTATAAACCCGTCCTCAACGCTCATGGGCTAATAGAAACCGCTTCTTTCTCGCTGAAACTCCAGTGGAGACCGAATCTGGCCTGGTTTTTTTTTATCGTGGTAATTGCTGCCTACAGTCTGGTTGATCTAGATCATGTCCGTGAATTCCTCTACTATCAGTTCTGAGAAAACACATCGAAATTATTCGGTTGGGTTAATTGTGTTGATAATTTTCCCTATGGTGATTTCCTATGCCCTTTTTCTTTACAAGCCATCCCTCTTTTACTTCAGAGCATGGGAATATTTCAGTGAGATCATATATCCGCATCCGGAAAGGCCGCCTGTATGGACAGGCTTTGAGAAGGGTGATATGTCAAGAGGGCACTTCTTCCGCTACCAGGAGTCTCACTTTACCCGTGTGACCACGGATGCGGATGGATTTCGGGCTGTTCCCTTTCCTTCCAACAAGTACAACATCCTCATTTATGGGGATTCACACTGCTTTGGCTCAGGACTCAGCGATGATGAAACATTCCCCTGGCGTTTGGGCGTTTTGCTATCTGAATCGGTTTATAACGCCGGCAGGCAAACCAAGCTGGAGCACCTATTAAGTAAACCTGAGCACAGGAAGGTTAAGATTATTATAAATGTTCTGGACACTTATCATACCCGGCTACCAGAACTGTTTCCAGGAGAGTTCGTGATCAAAGCCTATCAACCGGCAAAAAATGATGTGCAACCTGTAGCCGTAAAAAGGTATTATCCTTATTCAATGTTGTTTCGCAAGATTAAAGCAGGCTTTGATGATTTGCTGAGTAAATATTTTTTTCATGAACATCAAAATGATTATTCCTGTGCCCCGGAATATCGTGTTCCATTTTCGGAAGATGACTTAAACACAAAGGTGGCCATGATTTCAAAGTTTAGTAAAAATCTTGCAGAACAGGGTTATACTTATATCCTGGTGCTAGTGCCACGGAGGTGCCTGTTGTATTCGGAAAAAACGGATGAGTTTTCAAAACAATATTTTCCGGAATTGATCCATAGGCTCGAACAAAAAGGTGTTCATGCTGTCGATTTACAGGGTGTTTTTCTTGCGAATAAACATCTGGGTCTATATTTCCGTACAGACTCCCACTGGAATGCCCGCGGTACCGAAATCGCTGCTGGCTATGTGGCAGACTACCTGAACAAAAAGGAGATCATAAATAAGTTAGGACTTGCTGCTGAAGAAGGTGCCGTGAGAACCAGGACCGCGAAATCACCTCATTATGTTCAATAAGCAGGTCATTGACGCATTGAAGTCGAATGTTTATCCCGGGCGTCATTAGAAAATGTAACTGCATGAAAAAACAAGTATATAAATGCCATATCTGTCAAACTGCTAATATTCTTTTGGTTGAAGATTTTGCCCAACTTGCCTTAGTGACATCGGATTGCCGTCCTTGGAGAAGAGGAGGAAAGCTCGGAGTATGCTACTCCTGTGGTTTTATTCAAAAGGTTGCTGATAATGCTTACCTACGCAACTGTGAAGAAATATATAGAACTTATGCCGTATACTATCAGGCTGACGGCCAGGAACAAAAGGTATTTGAACAGTCAAAGGGACTATCCCAGTCCAGGTCGGAATCAATCCTTACTCAGTTGCTCAAGCAGTATGCGCTCCCAGCACGGGGCACTCTGCTGGACATCGGATGTGGAAACGGCAATTTGTTGAGATGCTTTTCTAAAATTTGTCCCTCCTGGATTTTATCAGGATTGGAATTTGATGAGAAAAACAGGACAGCTATTGAAAAGATAGATCATGTCGATGCATTTTATTCTTGTGAATTGACAGATATTGCCGGGCCATTCGACATGATTTCAATGATTCATTGTCTGGAGCACATGGTGGATCCGGTTCATTTCCTTCGGAAAGTGAAGGATAAACTGACCCCCCAAGGTCTGTTGCTGATTGAAATCCCATGTTACACCCTCAATCCTTTTGATTTGGTTATAGCTGACCACTGCTTGCATTTAGATATGAACAACATAAAAAATCTTCTGGAGAGATGCGGATTTGAAATTGTTCTGGCCTCGACCGACATTGTTCCAAAGGAAATGACCGTATTGGCCTGTAAAAATGTCGTAGCAAATACAATGTTGTTGGCATCAGAAGCAGCGTTAGAGAATTCCCATCAGTGGCTCCTCTCAGCAATTGCCTGGTTGAAAGAAAATATCGCCTGTGCTTCTCGAATCGCAGCTCATGATGACTTAGGAATATTCGGGACATCTATTTCAGGTGCCTGGTTGTACAATGAAATTCCCTATCAAATTTCTTTTTTTGTTGATGAGGATCCAGATCGAATCAACAAACTGTTTTTAGGTCGCCCTGTCTATCACCCTAAAAACCTGCCGGATAAGGGCACTGTTTACATTCCTCTTCCTCACGTTGTCGCAAGCAGGCTTGCAGACCGGCTGCGGATATACGGAGACCGATTTTTCATTCCTCCCCCATTCTGAAAATATAGAGGTAACTCATGTCAATACCACGGTTTATGCGCGCCGCTATTCTTACTGAACAGAAGAAGCCCTTAGTAATTGACGATGTAGAATTGCCGCAAACATTGGACTACGGGCAGGTCCTGGTGAAGATTTTTTACAGTGGCATCTGCGGCTCCCAGATCGGCGAGATTGATGGTGTCAAGGGCGTGGATAAATACCTGCCACACCTGCTTGGTCATGAAGGTTCCGGCGAGGTCGTTGACATTGGTGCAGGGGTTAAATTTGTCAAGCCAGGCGATTTTATAGTTTTGCATTGGATGAAAGGCCTGGGTGTTGAATCGGCATTACCATTATACCGTTGGCAGGATAGGCTTCTAAATGCCGGACGGGTAACAACATTCAATGAATATGCGATTGTCTCTGAAAACCGGCTCACGGTAATTCCTCCGACCTTCGATCTGAAATTGGCAACCCTTTTCGGTTGTGCAATCACAACGGCATTAGGTGTCATCAACAACGACGCCCAACTCAAAATTGGCCAGTCGCTGGTAGTCTTTGGTGTTGGTGGCGTTGGACTCAACATCGTTCAGGGGGCGAAAATGGTTTCCGCACATCCTGTGATTGCCATAGATATCGTGGATTCTAAACTTGAAAAGGCCAGGCAATTCGGCGCTGACCACGTTTTAAATTCCAGCATAGTGATCGATCTGGAAGCGGAGATTCGCAGGATTGTCGGCGCTGAAGGAGCTGATGTTGCCATCGAGACGACGGGCAATGCAAGAGTCATCGAACAGGCTTATAGCCTGACGCATCCGGATGGAAAAACTATTCTGGTAGGAGTGCCCAAAAAGGGTGATCACGCATCCATATACACCTTACCGCTTCACTTCAAGAAAGTGCTGAAAGGGTCGCACGGAGGAAGCGCGACGCCGCATGTGGACATCCCAAATTACCTGCGTCTGGTTCAATCGGGCAAGATGAAGTTGGAGGGGCTGATCACCCATGAATTCAAGCTGGATAGCATTAACGAGGCCATTCAACTGATCAAATGCGGTAATGCGGGACGGGTCGTCCTGGATATGGATTAATGGGCGGTACACCTTTCAGCCAAAAGTGATAGTGAAACCGTATGTCTGATATATATTCAACCGAATCAATACCGAAAGATGATGACTGGACCATGGTCATCCGCCCCCAGCAACACTGGCTGGATCTGAGGCTGACTGAGCTGTGGCGCTTCCGCGACCTGATTGCTCTTTTCGTCTGGCGAGATTTCGTAGCCTATTACAAACAAACGATTCTGGGGCCGCTCTGGTATCTGATACAGCCGATAGTGACAACTCTGACATTTACCGTAATCTTCGGAAGGTTAGCCGGTTTGTCAACGGACGGTCTTCCACAGTTTTTGTTCTATATGGCTGGAACCGTCGCCTGGAATTACTTTTCTACCTGCTTGACGAAAACATCAAACACTTTTACAGCCAACGCAGGCATATTCGGTAAAGTTTATTTCCCCCGCTTAGCGGTGCCCATTTCGATCCTGATTTCTAACCTGATCACTCTGGCGATCCAGTTTGCCTTGTTCCTATGTTTTATGGCATATTTCGGGTTATTCGGCGCAGCCATCCGGCCCAATGCTTGGATCCTTCTAACACCCCTGCTGCTATTCCTCATGGCAGGGCTCGGTCTGGGATTTGGCATTATTGTTTCATCTCTAACGACGCGCTATCGGGATCTGCAATTTTTAGTGACTTTTGGAGTGCAGTTGTGGATGTACGCCACGCCGGTCATCTACCCGTTGTCGCAAGTGCCCGAAAAGTATCGCTTCATTATTCTTGCCAACCCCATGACCCCCATCCTGGAAAGCTTCAGATATGCCTACCTCGGCGCTGGGATAGTAAATGTTATGCATCTGCTTTACAGCCTTGGTTTTATGATAGTGGTGCTACTGATCGGAGTGTTGATTTTCAACCGCGTCGAACGGACTTTTATGGATACCGTGTAACATGGCTGTTGTTATTTCCATCGAAAATGTAAGCAAATATTATCAGTTGGGCAGTATCAGCACCCGCATGTTTTATGAGGACCTCAACCGATGGTGGGCAAAGACGCGCGGTAGACCGGACCCCCTGCAAAAGATCGGCTATGCCAACCACAACAACTGTGATGGCGAATGTATTTGGGCGCTACGGGACGTGAACCTGAAGGTGCAACAAGGCGAGGTGATTGGCATTATCGGTTCCAACGGCGCGGGTAAGAGCACACTGCTCAAGATCATTTCTCAAGTTACGTCACCCACTAGTGGACAGATTAAAGTCAAAGGCCGTATAGTGAGCCTCCTCGAGGTAGGAACAGGCTTTCACCCTGACTTAACTGGGCGAGAAAACATATACCTGAATGGAGCCATCCTAGGCATGGTAAGGCAGGAGATCAAAAGCAAGTTCGATGATATTGTGGATTTTTCCGAGGTGGAACAGTTCATCGACACTCCCGTGAAGCGCTATTCCAGCGGCATGTATGTCAGGCTGGCATTTGCCGTGGCGGCACATTTAGAGACTGAAATTCTGTTAGTTGACGAGGTGCTGGCAGTAGGGGACATCAGCTTTCAGAAAAAATGTATGGCCAAGATGGGATCTGCGGCAAAAAAAGGCCGGACAGTCCTCTTTGTGAGCCATAATTTGGCTGCTATAAGTAACCTATGTACAAAAGGAGTGGTCCTTGAAAAAGGTGGAATTACTTACGAATCAACTGCAGCAGAAGCAGTTGCTCATTATACTAAACAGCAAATAAATCGGGAAGATGAGAACCAAGAAGAGATTGCGGCTATTGGAACTACTCGGTTTATTTCTGCAAGGATACTAGATCAAAACGGGAATAACGTAGCATCCATTCGAATAGATGAGCCAGTAGTTGTGGAAATGGTCTATCAAATCGGATCTGATATAAAATATGTTGCGGTTCCAAATTATCATTTCACGACCTCTGAAGGAATATTAGCCTTTGTTAGTAACGCTCAAAAAATGGAAAAATTTAATCCGGGTATTTACATTACGAAATGCCATGTACCTCAGCATCTATTGAATGAAGGTACTTATACAATTGGATTTGCCTTAACCGAATATCCAAAATTAGGTCATATCGTCCATTTTTTTAAGCAACACTACCTGACATTAAACGTGCAAGATACAGTCATCGATAATCCACATCGATACGGATATGGAGGACAGTGGGGTGGTGTGTTAAGACCTTTGTTAGAGTGGCAAGTTGAACGTTTCAGAAGCATGAATAAATCAAACGTCGCGGATGATTCTTATTGTGCCGATAAGAAAATAATTCTATAGGAAATAGTCAAGCCCAAAATGGACATAGGCAATCATGAAGTTGGATCCTTTCCCCTCGATTTATCTTATGGATTTTCTCCAATATTCTTCATCCGAGCATGGGAAAAGAAGGTTGCCCATATTGCAACACAAGCATTTAGCTCTCAAAGCTCACGGGCTCACCATCCATGAATGTCATGCCAATCCGGTACTTGGTGCCTCCAAAACGCAATACGATTTATGCCAACGCCGGATTAAAGAGCACCCGGTGGTTACAGAGCACCCAGATAATCCGAAAATACTTGTTGATACAGGCGATCCTGGCCTGCCGTTTCGTAAGTTTATTCTTAGGGCGCACAGTCAAATGATTCATAAAGTTCCGAAAGACGGTGTTTCTTTTTTCCAGAAGGAAGGAGGTTCGGTCTCCTGTCTTGCGGAGAAGATTCCTACCACGATGAGAGATGGATGCCTTGCCCTTGAATTTTCCGGACTCGTTGGGCACCGGATCGCATCCCGCCATTTTGATCAGAGAAGCCGGGGTGTCATAAGAAGTAGGATCTCCCATCAATCCCAACACCAAGGAATTGGTCAGAGAGCTTGTTCCCCATACCGAATCCAGATATGGCTTGAACTCGCACTGCTCGTAAAGATTTATCAAGGCCTTGCGTGCCATATCCTGCTGCTTCTCATACAACTCCAAACGATCAAGGCTGTTGATAATCCTCCAGAACAAGGTTTTACGACCAGCCCTGAGGCCGAGGGCGTCTCCCCGCTGAAGCATCTCAAAGAGACGCCTGACCCGGGAAGTCATCAGTCTTTTGCCTGTGAGGCTTTTACGAGCTTGGCTCTCAAACTGGACGATATTTCCCTGGAGGACTTCTCTAAAATTGACCAAAGAACGCAGACAAGCCCGGCTATTCATCCCCAGGGGTTTGGGGAAAATCTCCAGGAAACCCGGCAGTGTCGTCTCCAGATAACTCATCATCCGATTCTTCTACCGGGTGATCTCTTTCTCTCGATCCATATATTCCCGGGCATAAAAGCGGATCGTTGCCCAGTCATCTTCCGGTATCTGTGTCCGGGTCACTGTCCCCCGGCAAGCCAATTCTGCAATCAAACGGGCATCGGAAGCATCGGCCTTTCCTCGGTTGAGTTGCTTGACTTCGCGACTCCGCGCGACCACCAAAGGATGAACCAACACATAGGATTGGTTGTGATCTTCGAAAAACTGGCCCAGAATCATCCAGTAATGCCCCGTCGGCTCCAGTGCAAACACAACCGTCCCGTCCCCTCTGGTCTCCGTCTTCACTCTCTCCAGCATCATCTGGAAACCATTCAGAGAAGCTTCAACATCGAACCGGCAACGAAACGTCTCATCCTTCAGCAACAGGCACAGGAAAGCTTCTCCTTGCCGACGTCGATACCCAAAATCCAGGATGCGCGTTCCAGTGCCACCAAACTTTTTTGCCTTTTTACTTTTTGTCCCGAATCTGTTACGTTTTTCATGGCGTCCTCCTTATTGTGTATATGGTTTTTGTTTGGCAACATTTCCATATCGCATTTTAGAGGACGCTTTTCCTATTTCCTAAGATAAAGCTCTCGTCTGTACAGTAGTGATGTCTGATATGTAGATTTAATGAGATGAAAACAAACGCCGATTGGATAAAATCATGAATCAATTGACAGAAAAAGTAAATCGTGTTCTCGTTACTGGGGCTTCTGGATTTATTGGCCAACATAGTTTACACTTACTCATATCAAATGGTTTCGATGTACATGCAGTTGGCATGGTAATTCCAAAAGAAAACAAGTTCCCAGTACAATGGCATAAGGTAGATTTACTCGATACGAAGGAGATTTCAGAATTCATAGAGTCATTGCGACCATCACACCTTCTTCACTTTGCATGGCTTGCCAAGCCTGAAGAATTTTGGACCTCATTAGAAAGCATGCGTTGGGTTGAGGCAAGTTTGCATTTAATGTATGCATTCCAAAAGTGCGGTGGTCAAAGGATCGTTATGGCTGGGAGTTGTGCCGAGTATGATTGGCGTTATGGTTACTGTTCAGAAAAAATTACGCCACTTATGCCCTCGACTGTGTACGGTAAATGTAAAAATGCTTTACAGAATTTATTATATATTTTTTCAGAGGAGACAGGTTTAAGCAGTGCATGGGGAAGAATTTTTTTTGTTTATGGACCTCACGAAAATCAAAAACGGTTGGTCGCATCAGTTATCAATAATCTACTAAAAGATCAAACTGCAAAATGTTCCTTTGGTACGCAGCTTCGTGACTACATGCATGTTGAAGATGTGGCAAGTGCTTTCGTTGATCTTCTAAAAAGCAATGTGACTGGACCTGTAAATATAGCATCTGGACAACTAATAACTGTAAAAGATATTATTCTCACAATCGCAGATAAAATGCAAAAGAACAATCTTATCCACTTAGGAGCAATTCCTATGCGCCAAGATGAACCTCATGTCTTATTAGCTGATACAAAGAAACTAAATTGTGAAGTTAACTGGCAGCCGAAATATAGCATTGAAAGCGGCATCATGCAAACAATAGAATGGTGGCAAAGGCAGGTCAAACTGCTATGAAGCTAAATCTTAATTTCAATGAAAATATTTTGATGATTGAATATCCAGATTGTAGTAAAAAGAATATTCAATTGTATTCCGAGGAAGCCTTTGATTTGATTTCCAAAGCATGGTTAAAAATTGGTTGGAATCAAAAATATACCTATACATTCACATGGCTAGAAAGACCAATTATTCAGCTACCCGAAGATATTATTCGCGCGCAGGAAGTTATTTATCGTGTTAAACCGGATGTTATTATTGAAACCGGCGTTGCTCATGGCGGATCTCTGATTTTTTATGCCAGCCTCTGCAAAATCATGGGCAGAGGTAAAGTCATAGGTATTGATGTTGAAATACGTCCACATAACCGCAGAGCTATTGAAGAACATACCCTTTATTCATACGTTACCTTAATTGAGGGGAGTTCCACGGATCCAAAGACAGTGGAACATATAAAAAATCTAATCATGCCAGGCGAATCAGTCATGGTATTTCTGGATTCAAACCATAGCAAACAACACGTACTTGAAGAATTGGAAGCATATAGCAGTTTGATTACGCCAGGCTCATACATTGTTGCCACGGACGGTATTATGAAAAACCTTAACGATGTACCAAGAGGCAATCTGGAATGGAAATGGAATAATCCAGTAGATGCGGTAATTGAATTTGCTAAAGATCGTAATGAATTTACGTTGGAACAGCCATTGTGGCTGTTTAACGAAAGCTCATTATCTGAGAGTGTTACCCATTGGCCTAGTGCTTGGTTGAAAAGGTTATGAATCCCTTAAAAAACATTGCCGCCAATTTCAGCAGCGAGGCTTGAACCGCTTTAACTTAGAGCTTATCCGTAAATAATAATTTACTTTGAGAACTTTGAACAATGGTAAGAATCAATGTCATTATTATCAGAATTAACACTTATCGTCCCATCGTTTGAACGACCGCGCTACGCGCTTCGGCAAATGAGATATTGGTCTGGCTCATCGGTAACGCTCCATGTGTTGGATGGTTCGCGCACTCCTATAGATACGGAGGCACTCAAGATCATGGAAGGGAATATTCATTATCACCACATGCCCATTTCTTTTGCTAGACGCCTTGCGCAAGCTCCGAATTTAGTAAATACTTTCTATACCTCTTTATTAGGTGATGATGAATTCTTTATCCCCAATGCGCTCGAAAATTGTATAGAGGAACTGAACAAAGATGAAACACTGGTGGCGTGTATTGGTCGATGTCTTTCTTTTAGGGTAGTAGATCAAGCAATAAAAGGTAAACCATGGGACAATGACTTTAAAAATTATGAATTGTCCAGTGATAGTGCGAGAGAACGAGTTATTGCACATATGAATCCCTATCGCTGCTCAACTATCTATGCTGTCACGAAATCCGAAGTTTGGAAAAATAATATTAGAGTATATGGGTTAAAGGAGTATTCTTCCGATAATGTTTATGAAATTGCCTATGAAATAGCGTGTGCCTATCAAGGAAAATCAAAAGTCATCGATACGCTTATGTGGCTTAGAAGTGGCGAAAACCCAGCACATCCGCAAATGTCAGTGCGAGAATGGTATAACAATAAAAATTATAAAGAAGAGGTAGAGGAGTTTTTTAATACAGTTATTACAGTTCTAAGATCAGATGAGGGGCCAACTAAATTCGAAATCAGGAGAATTTTAGAAGATGCCGTGGCTACTTATCTGACGTGGGATGAAAAAACCGTTAAGAAAAAAAATCCTTTATTTTTAATTTTGCTATTCATCCACAGCTTACTACCCGGCATATTGTTGGAAATATACAGAAAATTAAAGCCATTGAAAAAAACCCCCGAAATGGTGATTGATCGACTACCGATAATAGAAATGGCAGAACAATGGAAGAAGCAGGGTGCGATCGTAGACCTTGATGAATTGAGGCGTATAAAAAAAATATTGGAAACATTTCATTTCGCTTGAGTGACTCAAATATGTAAGCTGAACAACCCCTGTGTCGATTCCTAGTTAATTTTAACTTTATGAGCACGATCAATTTTATCAAGCTTCAACTGTTACAGATTCAGCGTGGTGGATGGGCAGAGCTGTTTAGAAAGATGAAGTGCGCCCTGCAAATTCTCCTCAAGCTACGTCTTTACATCCCCCTTCTCCCCTTTGTTCCCGCTGTTCTTTTATTGCGCCTGATCAGGCCCTGGTTGCTTGTGCGGTGGGGCCGCCTGGCGAGTGGGAGAATCGGCCACTTTGCCGGCAATACCGAGATGTACCTCTGTGAACGGGATGCTGGTATTAACGTGCCCAGACAACGCCATGTAGATTGCTTCTATATGGATAGGACGCGAAGTGTCTGCAATATGCAACTGGCAATAATGTGGAAACGGGTTCTGGATGTGTGGCCCTCTTGGATCCTCACTCCCATCGCAGAGGTCAACCGTTTGATAGCAGATGGCGCAAAGCATGAGATCGGAAATAATACCCAGCACGATCGGGATGTGTATAACCTGCTGGATCGTTTCCCGCCCCATCTGAAATTTACCCCTGAGGAAGAGAGTCGCGGCGTTGCGGGTTTGCGTGCGATGGGTATTCCACCGGACGCCCATTTTGTCTTTCTGAGTGTGCGCGACAGCGCCTATCTGGAAATGCTATCACCGGGTAGATTTAGCTACTATGAATTCCGTGACTGTGATATCCGGAACTTTGTTTTAGCCGCAGAGGAACTGGCCAACCGCGGGTACTTTGTGATTCGGATGGGTGCCAAAGTCAGGGAGGCCATGCGGATAGTTCACCCAAAAATTATTGATTATGCTACGGATGGAATGCGCAACGATTTCATGGATATTTATCTGGGTGCGAAATGCGATTTCTGTATTTCAACAGGCACAGGCTTGGATGAAGTACCCAAGATGTTCCGGCGGCCTGTAGTTTACGTAAACCTCGTTCCATTGGGCTGGTTACCAACATTCAGAAGGGAGTTTTTGTTGTTAACAAAGAAGCACTTCTCAGTAGAAAAGCAAAGAAGTCTTACCCTGAGCGAGATTTTCAAATGCGGTGTCGGCTTTTCTGCGTATACTCAGGACTATGAAGCTAAAGGCATCAAGTTAATCGAAAACACGCCCGAAGAAATTCGTGATGCCGCAACCGAAATGGTAGAGCGCCTGGCCGGAACATGGCAAAAACACGAAGATGATGAAGTCCTCCAGAGAAGATTTTGGGAGATATTTCCCACCGATGCCATTAACCCCTATCATGGTGGCCCTCTGCATGGCGAGATACGTGCGCGTTTCGGAGCGCAATTCCTGCGGAACAACCTCGACTGGTTGAAATGAACTGTCGTGACATTATACACCACCATCGTGGTCAGTAACTGAAATTATGAAAAAATCCTCCAGTATCGTTACGATATTCAGCGAGTTTATGACCCGCTATCCAAGGCATTTTGGCCTGCTTTTTCTGCTCCTGGTTGTGGAGGGCGCAGTGACGGCAATGTCGGTGTTGGCAATTGTACCCATGGCGGAATTCCTCCTAGACCCATCATTGGGGAAACCCAGTCGCATCACGCAGGTTGTACTCAGGATCTTTTCAGGAATCGGCGTGTCGCCCAGTGTCTGGCTCTTTGGGTTCTTGTTCGTCGGCTTGAATTTGCTCAAAGGCACGCTGACGGTCGCGATCCGCTACGCAATTTTGCTGATCAAATACGCTGTCTTGCGTGGCCTTTTGGCGATGCGCTATACGCTTTCTTCAACGCGCGGTGGGAATTCTTCAGTGGATCGGATCATGGTCGCCTGTTGAACACGCTGAACAGGGAACTCATCAATATTGGGGACACCCTCGGTCGTTTGGCGAGCCTGCTGGCGCAGGTTATCCAGTTGGCAATCTATTTGGCTGTGCCGATTTGGCTGAATGCCTCCATGACTCTCACGGCGTTGGGTCTCGCAGTGCTGCTTGGCGTGCCATTCATGCTCTTGCATCGCATCAGCTACCGCTTGGGTGTACGCAACACCGATACGGCCAATGTAATGATGGGTGTCTTGAGTGAATTACTGGGTGCAGCACGACTGATCCTTGGTTTTGGGCGGCAGAGACAGGCACGGGAACGTTACCTGACGGCCTTCGATCAACATACGCGTGTCACCCTACGTTCGCAAATCCTTGCTACGGCAGTGCCCAACTTCTTCAATCCTTTGGCAATGCTGGCGTTGGTGGTCGCGATGGGGATTGCCCTACATCAGCAAGCTCGTATCTCCGAGTTGGCGGCAGTGATGTGGAGCTTGCTGGCCTCTCTACCGATTCTTGCGTCCTTGCTTCAAGGCAACATCAGCATCAGCAATTTTCTGCCCAGTTATGAGCAGTTAATGTCACTGTGCGAAAATGCAAGCTCGGTTAAAGAAATCGAGGGGTCCCGCGTCTTTACACGGCTGGAACGCGGTGTTGAACTCAAAGACCTTTATTTTACCTATCCTGGACGCATGGAGACGCTTTTAGGTCTTAACATTAATATTTTAAAGGGCCAGATGACCGCTCTGTTGGGCGAGTCCGGCTCAGGCAAATCGACGGTGATGGATCTTGTCCTGGGCTTGCAGATTCCAGAGAGAGGCCAAGTCTTGATTGATGGAGTACCGCTTGGGGATTGGAAACAAAACAGCTTCAGAGAGAGAATTGGCTATGTGCCGCAAGACCCACTGTTGTTTCACACCACGATTAGAGACAATCTGCTGTGGTCTTTTGAGCAGGCGAAGGAAGACGATCTTTGGGAGGCATTGCGTCTCGCCAATGCGTCGGATTTCGTCAAAAAATTGCCCCAAGGCATCGATACCATCGTTGGCGATCGCGGTGTTCGTCTGTCCGGTGGAGAGCGCCAGCGCATTGCGCTCGCCCGGGCGCTGCTGCGCAAGCCGGAGTTGCTGACTCTCGATGAAGCGACGAGCTCTTTAGATTCAGAGTCGGAACTGCTCATTCAGCAATCGATTGAGCAGGTGGCCCAGGACACCACGATTCTAATCGTTGCGCATCGGCTCTCAACGATTGCCAAGGCCAATCAGGTTTATGTGATGAGACAGGGCAGGGTGGCCGAGGAAGGCCCTTTCAAGGATCTGTGCGCCAAACCAGGCAGCATTTTGAGTACTATGATCGCGGTCCAGCAACCATAGCATTGGTGTAGACAGCGGTGGCGTTGTGAGCTCAGCAAACTTTCGATTCGAGTATCGCATTTCGATTCGGGCCGATGAATCGACCCCGAATCGGATAAAAGGATTATGACAAATTCATTTTACCTCAGCTTTTGACACACATGCAGCTGGTGGAGAGGAAGAGGGCCGACTGATGGCATCAGTGACAAGTATTGCTTTTGTGATATGGCGCATGAATTGGTATCGGCTTTTTGCCGCTCCGATTGATGCGGCTCTGAAGCGTGGATGGAAAGTTGAATGCTGGCATGATGTGGGCACTCCGTTACCGATGCGTCCACTGGATGAGCCCAGAGTCGAAAAGGTACCAACGTATCGCAGTGGGCGACCTGTGATACGAGAGTTTCGCGGGCACGAGGAACTGAATGAGATGATTCGTGGGCATAAAGTCGATGCTGTTATAGACATACTAGCCGCCCACGAGAGCAATGCCGATATCCAACCCGGGAAGCGGTCGCTGTGTGTGTGTATGGAAGGCGATTGCAGCTGGTCATACTACATTCGCAATGATAGGAACGTCGCTGCAACTGACCTGTTTGCTCTGACGACGCCATTCTGGTTTGAGCAGGCACTGGTGATCATGAGGGAATACCAAAATACACCATATAGCTTGGCTCTGGAGCAAAGCATTCGTGAAAAAGTGCGCTTTACTGGATGGCCGCAAATCGACCAGTTGGCGCTTATTAAGCCGTCTGAAGTGAGAATGAGACTTGGTATACCGCATGAACAGCCCGTTGTTGTTTATCTCAACTGGGTGGATGCGCGATCAGTGAATTCCCGCCTTGCACTTTTTTCGGCAGCCACGACCAAGGATAAGATGAGGGCTTTGATTCGATACCCTCGCCAGTTTTGGATTTGGTATCATTCATTGTTGAGTCCCAATCTTGCTCAGGTTGTGGGGGTGATAAGCCGATTTTGTCGACACAACGATGCCTTTTTGCTGATTAAGAAACGCCATCGTGATCATGTTTGGCCCTGTGAGCAGAAGGTTGCAGATCGCGAGATTGGTGACGAAAGCTATTATCCGCATAGCATTCTGGAGGTGATGTCAATTGCGTCACTTTGCATCGGCTACTTCAGTTTTGGTGTTCGAGAGGCAGTTGGAGTCGGTGTGCCGTACTTGACGGTGGATGTGGCGGGTTTGGCTGATTATCCCTCCTGGGGTGAAACAGGTGTATCCATGTACCGTCGGTGGTCTGGGCCGAACGGTTTCTTTAACTATCCGGGTGTAGTTTGGAAACAGACGGGGCTGGAAATTTTGCGAGATCTGTCGAGACAGTCACTCTCCGATTTCAGCTTGGATGCTCGCCAGCGTGAGAGCTACTTTCGACGTTATCTTGGCACAACAAATGAGCCGAATTCAAAAGTGTTTCTAGACGAGGTAGCAACGTTAATTGGTCGGTACAAGATGACGTGATGAGATTATTTGGCAACATTTACATATCACATTTCTGAGGACAACATAGCCTATTTCATGAGATAAAGGTCTCACGGGAGCATATATAGATGTTTATATCATTAAGCGAGCTTTTCAGAAAAAGCGTACTTTTTTTTGCAAATATTTATATATTTAACTCCACCTTCAGAAGTCATTTAATTCATATGCTGATAAAAAATTATTCATGTAAAGGCTCCTATATAAGAAAAAACGTTACACTATTCGGGAATGGCTCGCTGCATATCGGGAATAAAACAATGATCAATGAAGAATGCTTTTTAGATTGTTCCGGCGAATTGATAATCGGTAATAATATATCAATGGGTGCCCGCACAGTTATCTTAACATCGACCCATAAAATTGGTTTCCCTGTACGGTGTTCAGATCCGAAAAGAAAAAGAACAATTATTGGAGATAATGTATGGCTTGGTGCTAATGTTCTAGTCTATCCTGGTGTGATTATAAGTGAAGGATGCGTTATCTCTGCGGGAGAGGTAGTGAGAGCAAATGTTGGATCAAATCTATTATTAAAGAATGGCCGACTTGAAAAAATAGACGTAAGTGAGCGAGGCGATAAACTCAGAGCACATCCCATAGAGCAGTAATGATCTAAAAATCAATAATATAATTGCCTACTGACGTCGATTCTGGGTGAGTCTGGAGGTTAAATGTACATTTTAGGATTGTTCGTGTGTCGGGTTATTGCTTTATTTTCGTTTATTGGCAATAGACGAATCAGGAGGGGTTTTCATACTATCCTTTTTTTTGTCCAGAAGCGATGGATGGGGCTTTTCTTGTCGATTACAATTGAAACAACGGCTTACTGCAACCGGCAGTGCGACTTCTGTCCGAACAATGATAAGTATCCTCCTCGAGAAAAAGGTATCATGAGGCAATGCTTGTTTGATAAGCTTATTACTGAACTGGGAAAGCTAAATTATTCTGGGAGAATTTCTCCTCATCTTTATGGTGAACCGTTGACTGACAAGAGGATGGTGGCGTTGGTCGGACAGATCAGAAGGGCGTGCCCTTTTGCGAAGATAATGGTTTTTTCTAATGGAGATTTTCTTACAAAAGATATTCTGAGGGAATTGATAAAAAAAGGGATGGATGAAATATATGTAACCAATTATGACAATGATGACAAGCCGGAGCTCTGTAGATTGCAGCAGCAATATGGGGATTTTGTCTCTGTCAGAAAATTTGTTGATGTCGAGAAACGGAATAAGGCCGGTCTCCTGGAGAATGTGGAAAAAGCCGGGAGTGACATGAGGCCATGTCCGCGACCGGCTTCCCAGCTTGTCGTTAACTGGCGTGGTGATGTTGTGCTCTGTTGTAATGATTATTACGGTAAATACTTGTTTGGAAATGTCGAAGAGAAAGGCCTGATCAATATATGGCAATCGCATAAGTATTCGAAGTTCAAGGATACCCTCCTGAAGTCGGGCGGGCGGAAGGAGATTGATTTGTGTAAAGAGTGTAATGGGTAGTTATAGTGTGGTTTTCGCAATTGCGTTTCTGTATGGAGAAAAGGGACCTTTGACTCCGTTGATCCTGGTCTTCGATTTTTCCTAATCTCCGGGGAAATTAGGGTTATTCAAAGGTGACATGATTATATTACATTAGTATCTCTTGATTCATCTAATCCAGAGACAGAATGACCTATCCAGGGCTGTGGATATCTGCAAGGCAGGGGCACATTGCAGCTCGACCAGTTTATGATTACCATCAAGGAAAATATAGACGACATTCTTTTATAATGAAATCTATTCCATTAAATATTAG
>PNNU01000013.1 GCA_013824385.1 Anaerolinea sp. | reverse complement strand
CGAATCACGCACCATAATGTTTTGGTGCGAAAGATCGCCATGAGTAATGGTTCGTTTTTCAAGATCCATGACTACTTGATAAAATTGTGATGCCAGTTCTTCGAGAACTGCTGGTTGATCAAGGTGGCGAATGACATATGTTTCAAGTGTCTCCCCTTCCACCCACTTCATGTAGGTGATCGGAAATGACGCTCCCTTGATAGTAATGCCCTCAGGTATATACTGAATGGGTTCAAGATAATCCACTTTGGCTCTCTGAATATAGCGGTTGATACTGGCATAACGCTCTGCGCGGTCTTGAACGTGTCTGTGAAAACAACGCAGTGCATAAGTTGATTTTCCATCTGTGAGTTTATAGGTTAAGGCAAAACCACCTGACCGAACCCTGGGAAGCCCCCAGAGGTCAGCTTCAGCTTCACACTTCTGCAAACCGGCAGGAATCAAGCATCGAGAAGGATGCTGTAAGGCTGACTGGTATTCATTGAACGCCGGATACTTCATAAATCAGAATTCTCCATCTTAACTACTCATCTACCGTTAAACAGATCAAACTTGTGTCATCATTTTTAATTGCCGATTGTCGGCGTAAATACCTTATCCAGGTTTGAAAGCGGACGAGTGAGGTGAGATTTTCACTGACCTGCGGCCAGGTCAACGAACCGGATTCAAGATTACGTATCATCCATTCGGATAAAGCGTCCGTGGCGATCAAGAAATGATCACCTCTCTGCCAATTTCCGGATGTAGCGATTGTTTTCGAGCGCATATAACCAAGGTTGGTCGAAATCAAATTTGGTGTATTGGAGAACTCGCTGGCTTGAGAAAAAGGAAACGTTGAGACGAACTTTCCCTTTGCTACCTGAAAGAGACAAGTATCCCCCACCGCATTCGCCGCCCAGCCATGCTCCACCGGTAAAGAAGGTGAGGAGAAAACACCTTTTTTTTTCCAGATATGAAACCACATTAATGTGGCAAAAGCCCCCTGACGGACCTTGATCGCGGTAGGCCAGGGTAATTCTTTATCCGGGAGAGCCGCCTTCCAGGAAGCCCGGGCAGCTGAAATGGTATGGCTAAAATCGGCGGACTGATTGTGAGAGAGGCTGGATTCTTTCACCAGCAAGGTGGCCCATAATTTGGAAAAAGAAGATGTGGTAGCTCCATCAGACATGGCGCAACTGAATTGATCTGCAATCAGGCTGCTGCCGTTGACGAGTTGAGGATAAACGGCATCCTCGTTTTCCTCTTCACGGTTACCCTCCTTGCAGAGGCTGAAAGCTTTCCATACCAATTTCATGTGCGAACTTATAACTGAATGTTGGCAGGGCGTGTTCCAATTTCGAGAGCCTGGACGATGCCTGCAATGTCAGCATTGTAAACCAAACCGCGAGCACCTTCTTCCAAAGGAGTACCCATCAATTCTTCACTTGTGGCACGCATCTTGGGTGTCAACGGGCTGCTGACCTCAAACATCACACGAGAAAAGTGATCTGGCATGGCTTTGACATCAATCGGAAAAACGATCTGGCGCGATAATTCATTTGACGAAGAATGCACTGTCAGGATGGTGCAATTGCCATCTTCAGTTGCAAGTGATTTGATTAATTCCGCTGGCACACGCACATCGCCATCATTGGCTTCACCATCCGTCAGGTTGATTACGGTTGGCGGATATGATTGCGGGTGTTCTTCCACCCAGGCAGCCAGGATTTCATGAGCCTTATTCAAGGCAGCACACATGGGGGTCTGTCCGCGAGAGACAGCGTCCACCCAAACAGGGAACTTGGTGCTAACTTCAATGAATCCACCTACCCCATCAGATTCTTTTTTAATCCTATCATCTATGCGCAATGGATGTTCGTAAATGTCATCAATCCAGGCCAGGTCTCCTTCAGCCAGTTCTCCCCCCAAAGCGGATTTTACTTCAAAACCGTAACCAATCACTCCAACCTGGTAATATTTTCTGATCTCCATATCCTTGGATGCAGAAACCACCAAACTTTGGATCACTTTGTTCAAGGCGTCAGCCACAAACTCGGATTTTTTCGGGTTGCCTGCTACTCCCATAATGGGATTTTGCATCGAGGTGGAATGGTCAACCAAAAAAAGGAAACAGGTGGGGTTCATACGACTGATTTCTGCAGAATACATGTGAAGCCTCCAAGTAATAAGTAGAAAGTATAAGCTTGAACTAAATTCAATCATCGTGAAGCATGATTAGTAACTATTAAGCCACTCTGCCAAATACTATTTTACAATTCTAATAGAAAGGCAGTCTATCTGTAATAATAATCCAATAAATTCTTTGTAAATTATCAACAACCTTACAAAACATCATGATTATACCGGATTCAATAATCCCAATCTATAGACCCTGTTTCCAAGACATGATAAAGTCCACCTGCGCATCCGCTTCAGGACTGCGCATCCATCTGCTGGGGACATGACTACGGAGATTCTCTATGTTAGCCAGAACCTCTTTAGGCTGGATACCATGCCTGACCATGTGACATCCCACCACCGTGCCTGTGCGTCCAATGCCTGCGATACAGTGAATGTAGACTGGCTCATCATTAGCGATACTATTATCAATCTCATCCAGAATTACCTTCATCTGAATCACTGAGGGAACGGACCGATCCTCGATGGGATGAAGAGAATAGGCCACAGTTTTCATGTATCCATTGCCCTCATCGACTAGAAGTTCATGATATTTTGGCATACAGTCTAGTGGATGAGTGAGGTCAATAAAGCGGGTGATGCCTGAGCGAATCAATGCTTTTAGACGACGGCGTGTTTCCAATTCGTCTTTTCGAGCAGGGTATTCGCCGGCCATAATCGAGTTCGCTCTGACCCAATAAGATTCTGAATACGGTAAAGCCTGGATGATGTCTGCCATGTTTTTTCCAATCAGGGTATTAAGAAATAAGAAACGGAAGGTCGATCTGAACTAAAAAGAGGAAAGCGAGCAGAGAACGACAATAATTTACCCGGCCCCGGAACGCAGTACCAATTTTGGATATTGGTGTGAATTGTGCAATCATTTATTCTAACTCTTTGATGTTATGCCAACACCATTAATAATTCAAACTTGATCCGCCGATAAATTCACGTACGACTGAATCTGAAGGAATAAAACTATCATCTTCCATCGGTTGGATGGTTTTTAGCAACTCAGCCACGCGATCAGCCCGCGCAAAAGCATCTTCACGCAGCGGATCATCACGATATTTCATTTGCCAATCTTTGAAGCTGGCTAAAAGGCGATCTACATAAATTGGAAGTTCAAAAGGCATGGCAGAATTGATGATCTCATCTGCCCTGACAATATTGGGGATAATATGGCGCATTTCACTGTCGCGCACGTAATGCCAATGCTCAAGCGTTTGCCGCGGATCGTAAGCGCGGTGCGCTGCATCTCGAAGCATTCGGCGCATCAAACGGATGTCCGTCCAATGGATGTATTCGCCGTCATTGCCTTTCATTTGCAGCAGCGGCTCAAGATAGAGTTTATACTTTTTCTCGTCGGGGATTTCACTTGTAAGCCCTGGAAACAACCCATGCAGCGAATCGATGAGAATCAGTTCATCTTCCCTAAGGATCATGGGGGTGATGTTGGGTCCGCGTTTGCCTAGTTTGAAATCATAAAAGGGTACGTCAACCTGCTTGCCGGCTATAAGGTCGCCAAGATGGCGGTTAATGAGCGGCAAATCAAGTGCATGCGGGGTTTCAAAGTCGTAATCTCCAAATTCATCCTTTGGATGCTGATCAAGGTTAAGGAAGTAATTATCCACGTTCAGGGTGACCAGCTTGAGCCCGTGCTCCTTGAGTTTCTGGTTGATCTTGATGGTAGTGGTGGTTTTGCCAGATGAAGAAGGACCGGTGATGAGCACCATTTTTAGCGCATCTTTGCGAGCGAGAATTCCTTTAACCGCGTTTTCTACATCCACGGTGTAAGCAGCTTCAGACTCGGTTATGATCTGCGAGTATTCCCCCGCCCTGATACGCTGATTCAAGCCTTCCACGGTATTGAGACCATGGGTTACTGCCCAGTCTAGTGTATGCCAGATCTTGGCCCAGGGAATGTTAGGAGAAGGTTGTTTTGAATGAGTGGAGAGTGTCTCTTGCTGTTTGCGATGGTTGGCGCGTTCATTGCGGTAGAGAATGTAGGCTTTGGCGACTTTGGCGTGTCCGTTTTCGATTAGCACCTTCTCAACCACATCCTGGATTTCTTCAATAAAGGGCATAAATTCAGGATCAGGATTCTGTTCAAGGATTTCAACTACCTGTTTTGAAAGAGCACCGGCTAATTCACGGTCGCGTCCGCCAACCTCTACAGCTGCACGATAGATGGCATTGGTAATCCTGTCCGGTGTAAAGGGCACCACCGCGCCTGAGCGTTTAATAACGGATTGAATTTTGCCCATTCGTCCCTCTGACGCAAATGATATATAAGATTATACCGAGAATTACGGCAATATATACGAACCTCCCTTAAAAAGACGTAGAAGAACTAATATTCCAACACCGATGGTTGTCTTTTCTTTTATATTGTATTCAATACCGTTGGAGGGGATTCCCCCTCAAAAGACCAGGACTGAGTTTTACTTATGTATCAATTTATTATTTACGCTATATTTGGGGATTGCTTCGCCCCAGACGTTCGTCGGTGGCTTTTTGATTGACTTTTGCGGGGCTCGCAATGACAGATTTTTGTGGGCAGGGCTCGTAAAGAAATAAGAAATTACAACCACTCAGTATTCAAAAAAAATAGAAAGAACTTCTCCCTTGATATATTCAAAGAACCCCACGGGTTTTTTTAGAAATCGCGGGGTTCTTGTATTGAAGATGGAATAAATTACGGTGTTACCGTCACCGTTGGTGTGGATTGCGTTGGAAGCGCTGGAGCGGCATTGGACTTGAATAAGGTCACGACGCCAGCTTTGGCAATAAAAACGCTGCCATTCACGTTGTAGACCCCTTCAGGGCAAGCTTGTGTATTGACTGCGGTCTGGATGGCTGCCAGGACAACATCCACGTTGTCAGACTGACTTTCATTGAGCGGTCCAAGCTGGCAATTCTGGGCAGTAGGGATGGCGTCTTTTTGTTCAACGATCCATTTGATCATGTTTGTTGATGCCGTCAAACGGGCAATTTTGAAGGGATCAAATCCGTCTGAAAAAATGGATGGAGTCATTTGTTGTTCACCCAAATTGTAAGCTTCCATGATGGCCATTAAAGGTTTTCCCTCAAGGCTTTTAAAATTTTTAATTACTTGAACACCTGATTCATTGACTGGCCATTCCCCAAATGGCAAGGCGATGATATTTCCCAACTTAGGAATCAAGTCTTCGCGTCCAACTTTCGATAAAAAGTAACGCGTATCAGTGTCATTCATTTGAATTTGCCACAGAATATCAGAGTTGCTGGTCATAATGCTTAACAATGGATGCTTATATAGGTGATTGTAGGGTTCGATGCCGTGGTCAATCGCCCAGGCGATGGTTTCACCCAATTTTGTTTTCCATGCATCACCATCACCAAGTTGAAAGACATCTCCAACCTGTTTATCACCATAATATTTGTCTCCCATGTTTGAGAAAACCGCGGCTGAAAATCCAAAATCAGGATGCTCTTGAGAAAACTGCCAGAGCAATCCCAGACCGGAATTTTGAGAGGGAGTTCCATCCGCATTAATGTAAAGTTGATCGGCAAACCATAGATCATCGAGGGTGATGATCAAGGGTTTCTTACCCACAGGAATCACAAAGGTGCCTTCCAACCAATCTTTTAACGACACAAGATAGAATCCATTGTCATACAGGGTTTGGATTTCGGTTTCAAAATCCGAGAGCCTCATTTGTGTTGCATCCGTATTGGCATAATCGGGTACAAAACGATGATAAAGCAAAATCGGAACTTGAAGATTGCCGCTCAAAACGGTTGCATTCAGATAAAAAGGGATCTCGGTGGGAGTTGGCGTGACCGTGGCCGTGGGTGTCAACGTGGGCTGCGGCGTGTTGGTTGGGGTCTCAGTTGGACTAAATGCAGAAACAACCGAACATGAAGTCATAGAAAGGAGAACCAACAAGGTGGCCAACCAATGCAAATAGTAGTGTTTTTTCAATAGTTCTCCCATAGTGTTGATGCCTGCTCCAAGGATTAGGTATTCCAATTCCCGCTGCACCATCAAACAACGCGGATAATTCTACCCTATTCCTGTTCGCACAAGAAATTGAGCCAGTATTTTTTCTTCCAATTGATTGGCTTCTTCAACCATAAGCAAGACATTAGTAATCAATTCATTGGCTGAATCGGGGTTTTGTAAATTATGAATGTTTATTCGCACATTCGCTGCGGCGCTTTTCAATCCGCCAGATGCAAGAGTTGCAGCGGAGAGCGCATCAGAGATGGCATTCAGATTGCCCAACTCTGCAGCAATCAAAGCCTGTTTAATCACCTTCAAACATAGTTCAGCAGAGTGAAACGGAACACGTGCAGCTTGAAGTGTTGCCGCTTCCATGGCAGCGGATCGTTCAGCTTGTTGAGAGGGTGTGTCTTTGGGCAGCCGTACGGCCTGCAAGAAACCATCAAATGAGGCCGCATCCTCCTCCACAGCATTCTGCAACTGGAGTCGCAGATCATCCGCCTGCAGGATCATCTGCTGCATTTGAGGCTCGACTTCGGCATATTTTTTCTTTGCGAGGGTGACCTTGCCCACCATGGATACCAGCGCCGCTGCAGAGGCGGCTGCATAAGCGGCAGCTGAACCACCGCCAGGCGTGGGTTCAGCGCTGGCCAATTGATCAAGAAACTCGAACCTGGATTTCTGGGCGGCTTCTGATTGGGCCACCTCATAGAGGCGGTTCTCCAATAGTTGATCCGGTTTGAAACCGTCCAATTGGGTGTACCAGACTGCAGCATCAATCAGCGCATCTTGAGGGATCAAACCAACCAGTTCGCTGTGATGGATGCCCACGCCGTAACGTTCTGCTTCACGGCGCACGGCTTCAACCACACGCGCCATGGGTGTCTGTTTGAAATTGGTCATGTTCATCGAAACCTGGGCTCGTTCATCCACAATCACACCCATGGCTTTGATAAAGTGAAATCCACCCGAAGAATGGCGCATGGCTTTGGCAATCTTTTGCGCGATGCTGAGATCATTGGTGGTTAAATAGATATTGAATGCAATCAAGGGAGCGCGGGCGCCAATCACAGTAGCGCCAGCGGTGCCCAGCCTGGAAGGACCAAAATCCGGTTTACGTTCAGGGTTAACCAGAATATCCGCTTTCAAGCCTTCATACTGACCTTTGCGGATGGCTTCGAGGTTTTGCCGTTCGGGCCGGCAGGCGGCCTCTTCATATAGATAGACAGGGATGGAAAGCTGATCTGCCACTCGTTTGCCCAGATGCTGCGCCATCGCAATGCATTCAGCCATGGTAATGCCAGAGATGGGCACAAATGGCACAACATCGGTAGCGCCAATACGAGGATGAGCACCAGTATGTTCATCCAGGTTAATTAACTCTGAGGCTGTTTTAATCGATCTGAAAGCGGCTTCTTCGACCGCGCCGGGTTCGCCCACCAAGGTGATGACGGTGCGATTGTGGTCAAGATCAGAATGTTTATCCAATACCTGCACACCCGGAACAGACTGAATGGAGGCAACGATCTTTTCCACCACATGCGCGCGGCGTGCTTCTGAATAATTGGGAATGCATTCAACCAGGGCTTTGGGCATGATTCATCCTCTAATCGTTTAAGTATGGCGTAATTATAATCCTCGTAAAACGGCACATCAACTAGACGTCAAATTTCTTGGCTTGTTCCCAAAATGCGTCCATCTCTGCCAGAGTCATTTTTTGCATTTCTTTGCCGGCAAGGCGGGCTTGTTCTTCTATATAGGCAAAGCGTTTACGGAATTTGAGATTGGTTTGCCGCAGCACCGATTCGGAATCGACTTTATACCAGCGAATGACATTGACCAGAGAAAACAACAAATCGCCCAGTTCTTTGGCGCGCTCTTCATCATTGGTAGCAGTCTTAACCTCTTCTAGTTCTTCCATGACCTTATCCAACACGGGACCAATGTCATGCCAATCAAAGCCCACCCGGGCGGCACGATCTTGAATAGCCTGGGCTTGCGCCAAAGCCGGGTATGAGACTGGTACTCCATCGAGCATGCCCTTTGGTGTTTCGTCACCATTGTTGAGGCGCTCCTGCCCCTTCAGCGACTCCCAGTTCTGAACCACATCCTTTTCGCCATCCACCACCCAGTCTTTGAACACATGCGGATGACGGTAGACGATCTTACGATTGATGCCAGAGAGTACATCCGCCATGGTGAATTCACCAGCTTCAGAAGCAATTTGGGCATGTAAAAGTATTTGTAGAAGAATATCGCCCAACTCTTCTTTTAAGCTGCCTGTGTCCTTCGTATCCAGGGCATCCAACGCTTCGTAAGTTTCTTCAAGCAGGTATGTACGCAGCGAGGAATGGGTCTGTTTCTTATCCCACGGACAGCCGTCTTCAGGCGCCCTCAAGTGAGCAATAATCTCTTGAAAGCTTTCCAAAGAGCAATCGTGCGCTGCCGGGGGAATAAATAAAATGGTAATTGGGTTTGTTATCTCACCCAACTGCGACAATTCGCATTTGGCCCAACTGATTTCTCCACTCGGCTTCTGAACAAGAGCCAAAATGAGATGGTCTTTAGGAAATATTGCCGAAAGCAGTTTTTGGATTTCACAAATTTGGTCAATCGTATCAATGGTATAGATCAGAACATTATTATCAGGTGAAAAAGGTGGATGATGTTTGTTTTCCAACACCAATGCATCGATTGTCACCAAGGGGTTTTGAAGAAAGTTGGATAGAAGAGAAGTCAAACCAAAGGACATGTCCTCTCCCCTGTTAATTTCGAGGTTTTCGGGCAAAATGTCTTTACAAAGACACCAACCCACCTGATCTGTGACCATGGGCACAATCGGGCTTAAATATAGAATAGTGGCATCATCCTTCAAATTTACGAGTGTTTCCTGCTTCCACTGTTCGAGTGTTTGACCAGGTTTTTTTGAAAACAATTGGGCATTAGTGATATGTTCACCAAGTAAAATATTCATGGCGGTTGATCCGCGGGCAATGGCTAAATCAACTTTCTTATTCTTGCGGATGTTTTCTATTGCATCCGATCCCAGCCCATAATATAAAAGCTTGACGTTTTTTGCCACGATCACCTCAAAACGATCGAACACAATTGAAACTTGGTGATTAAAACATTGAGATGCAATCTGCCTGGTAAAAGATTGAAAATAGCAGATAATTCCACTACTTCCGATCCAACCGAAGACGATTGCATCTCGCTGAAATCAGATTCAGAATCTGAAGAAATTTTAACGTTTGGTATAGGTCGGTGCCTTGCGGGCGCGTTTCAAGCCTGGCTTCTTACGTTCCTTGATGCGGGGATCACGGGTAAGGAAACCACCCTTGCGCAAACTGGCGATGTTGTCGATATCCAATTTGACCAAAGCGCGGGCAAGCCCGAGTTTCACAGAATCGGTTTGACCGGTAACGCCACCACCATAAACGGTGGCAGTGATATCAAAAGTCTCGCGATCTTTTGAAACTGCAGCCAGAGGTCCAAGGATAGCTTCCATGTCTCCGGTGCGGGGGAAGTAATGTTCCAACGGTTTTTCGTTAACCGTAAATTTGCCTGTACCACTCATGATACGTACACGAGCAGAACTTTCTTTTCGGCGACCAATACCTTCGAAATATTGAACTGGCATATTCCTCTAGCTCCTTTATGCTACCGGTTTCGGGTTTTGTGCAGCATGGGGATGTTCGCTGCCAGCGTAAACCTTAAGCCTTTTGAGAATCGAACGACCCATGCGGTTGTGAGGTAACATACCCCAGACAGCAGCAGTGATCACACGATCCGGATGAACACGCATTTGTTCTTTCAGGCCTACGGTCTTCAAACCACCGGGATATCCTGAGTGTTTGTAGTAATTTTTAGTTTCGAGTTTCTTTTGGGTGATTTCAAGTTTATCAACATTGATCACAACCACCACATCACCCATTTCAACACCTGGGGTAAAAGAAGGTTTGTGTTTGCCAAGTAAATAATTGGCAATCTGTGTTGACAAACGACCGATGCCCTGACCTGCTGCATCAATCAAAAGCCACTCGGGTTCTGGTCTTCCTTTTAGGACGTAAGTCTTGTCCAGCATAGTCTCTCCGTTAGCCTGTATTCTCAAGCCATGTTTCTAATTTTCCGTTTGATCAACTTTACCTTGTGTTCTGCCTTCGTAAGCGACTGTGGAGAGAACCAAACCATGAGATGGGGCTAAGCCCGGCTTGATGATCACTCTTTCGCTTAATCCCTTCACCAGGTCTTCAAAATTCAAAGTCCCTCTGGCAAATTGCACCTGCATATAAACCAGGCGCCTTACCATGTGATAAAGAAATGCATTGGCCATAATTTCGTAAATCCAACCGCTGTCCTTCTCAGTCCATTGACTCGTGAAAATCTCACGGATGGTGGAACTGCCAGGTTTCATTGCTCTTCCGAATGAGGAGAAATCGTGGCGTCCAATGAAAGGAGCGGCTGCCTGATTCAGCAGCTTTCCATCCAATGGAGGCCAGATCTTCCATGCATATCGTTCAAGCAGCGGATGATTTTGAGTCGCATGATAAAGTGTGTAGAGATATGTTCGGCTTGAAGCGTCATAACGGGGGTGGAATTCCGCCTCGGCGCGAACAATACTCTGAACTACTGCATCCTGCGGCAATTTGGCATTCAGGGCGTTGAGAAGAATTTCGTCTTCGTGCCGCCAATCCAGTGAAAAAGAAACCACCTGCCCGGTAGCGTGGACTCCCGCATCTGTTCTTCCAGCAAAGAGGATTGTCTCCTCCTGCCAGCCGAGTTCCAGTAATGCGGCTTCCACAACTGCCTGAACAGTGCGTGTTTTTCCCTGGCGCTGAAAACCTGCGAAATCAGTGCCGTCGTAAGCAAGGATAAGTTGGTAACGTGCCATTCCTAGCCGTCCCTAGATGGAACGAGCTATTCTTCTACAAGTTCGATCAAGACCATGTCGGAAGAATCTCCGAGTCTGGGTCCTAATTTTAAAATACGGGTGTAACCACCATTGCGAGTTTCAAAGCGGGGACCAATTTCATCAAACAATTTCTTGACCATAGCAGCATCGCCCAAACGAGCAGCAGCCATTCTACGGGCATTCATTTTGTCTGTGTCACTGCCCTTGATGCTTCGGCGAGCAAGGGTAATCAGTTTTTCAGCTTCACCGCGGATGAATAAAGCCTTGGCGCGGGTGGTTGTAATTTTTTCGTGATTGAACAATTGATTAATCATGGTGCGGCGCAAGCCGAGCCGTTGATCTTTTGTTCGACCTAATCGATAACCTGCAATATTATGACGCATAATACATCACTCCACATCTTTATCGTCTTGCATGAAGCCTTTTTCTTTCATCTTGTCGCGCAATTCATCCAGGCTTTTCTCGCCAAAATTGCGGATCGACATGACGGCTTCTTCGCCTTTTTCAAGCAGTTCGAGTACATCACCAACATTGGTGATACCCGTACGCTTCAAGGAATTGAATACCCGAACCGAGAGGTCGAGGTTTTCAATCGGCGTTTCTGCTGCTTCACTGGTCAGATGACTGCCAGAGGCTTCTTTTTCAACACCCATCATCAAAGATTCTTCGCTGATGCCTGAGATAAAACGCAGGTGATCAATAACAATCTTAGAAGCGGTGCCCAGAGTCTTTTCCGGTGCAATCGTACCATCGGTCCAGATTTCGAGAACGAGGCGATCATAGTTGGTGCTTTGACCTACGCGGGCCTGGCCAACGGTGAAGTTCACACGTTTGACAGGTGAATAGATCGCATCGACAGGAAGCTCACCAATGGGGAGTTTTCCGCTGCGATCACCAGCAGGAGAATATCCACGGCCACGATCGACCGTAAAATCGATATCCAACTTGGTCTTTGCATCATCTACCGTGAACAGGTAAAGATCAGGGTTGACAATTTCGACTTCAGCAGGAGCCTGAATGTCAGCGGCAGTCACCTCACCAGCACCACGAACATCGAGGTGCAAGTGGGCGGTATCGCCTTCATGCAAGATCATGCGGATCTGTTTCACTTGAAGAGTAACTTGAATCACATCTTCACGAACACCAGGGATGTCACTAAATTCGTGCATCACATCTGACACGCGCATGGATGAAATACAAGCCCCGTCCAGTGAAGACAACAAGACTCGCCTCAGTGCATTACCGAGGGTATCGCCAAATCCACGTTCAAGTGGACTGATGATAAATTTGCCATAATTGCGAGCTTCTGCTTCTCGCTCGACTTTAGGTGTAACCATATTAGTTAAAGCGCACACATTTACCCCTTTCCGATACCGATACGTATCCTAGCTCTGGGTTAATGGACATTAGCGTGAGTAATACTCCACGATCAATTGTTCATTCAGGCTGCCATCAATCTCAGCCCGTTCAGGAAGACGTAACACACGACCAGAAAGATTCTTGAGATCACGATCCATCCAAATAGCGCAAGGGCGCTTTTCAGCAAAATCGGGAAGTTGCTTGAAGAAGGTCAATTTCTTGGAACCGTCAGTGGCGGCAATTGCATCGCCAGGCTTCAAAAGCATGGACGGAATGTCAGCACGACGACCATTGACTACGAAATGTCCGTGGTTGACCAATTGGCGAGCCTGAGCCCGACTATCAGCCAATCCCAAGCGGAAGACCGCATTGTCAAGACGCATTTCGAGAGTTTGCAGCAAATTCAAACCGGTCATACCGCGGGTGCGGAGGGCAATTCCAAAGGAACGGCGGAATTGACGTTCGAGCACACCATACACCCGGCGGGCACGCTGTTTGGCGCGCAACTGACGGGCATAATCGCTCTCACGTTCAGAACGACCTTGTTTGGTTTTTCCGTGCTGACCAGGGGCATATCCACGTTTTTCAAACCCGCATTTGGGAGTGAAACAGCGTGAGCCCTTTAAAAATAGTTTTTCGCCTTCTCGCCGGCATAATCTGCACACCGGACCAGTATATTTTGCCATAGTTTCCTTCTCCTAAATTACACGCGGCGTTTTTTCGGAGGCCGGCAGCCATTGTGAGGTACCGGTGTAATATCAGCAATGGAACGAACTTTCAGTCCCAAAGATTGGACAGCACGGATGGCGGACTCACGTCCGGGACCAGGTCCCTTAATGATCATGTCCACTTCCTGGACACCCATATTCTGGGCTGCCTTGATCGCCTGCTCAGCAGCCAAACGGGCCGCAAAAGGAGTGCTTTTACGGGAACCTTTGAAGCCAGCAGAGCCAGAACTGCCCCAGCAGATGGTATTACCCTGCTGATCGGTCACAGTCACAATTGTGTTGTTGAATGAAGCAAAAATGTGAACCTGTGCCGAGGACAGTGTGCGCTTGGTTTTCTTGGTAGTGTTTGCGCGACGCGTTGAGCGTACATTTTGAGCCATATTTCCTCGTTATCCTGTTTAATCTTATTCATCATCCGATTTGCGCGATCAGACCAGGTTGCCGCGGGGGAGAGAAGGTACCCCACCCGATCCATCAGGCAAATAAGACTATTTCTTTGCAGCTCCACGACGGCGACCGCGACCGGCAACAGTCTTCTTCGGGCCTTTGGCAACGCGCGCATTTGTGCGGGTACGTTGTCCACGGCAGGGAAGATTGTGACGATGACGCATGCCACGATAGCAGCCAATTTCAACAAGACGTTTGATATTCATCTGCACTTCGCGGCGCAGATCGCCTTCAACCTTGAAATTCTTGGTGATGTACTCACGCAAGGAGGCCACTTCAGTTTCCGTCAGGTCTTTGACCCGGGTATCGGGGTTGACCTGTGTGGATTTAATGATTTCATTGGCGCGAGTGGGGCCAATACCGAAAATGTAGGTTAACCCTACTTCAATACGCTTGTTACGTGGAAGATCAACACCTTCAATTCTCGCCATATGTCCTTACCCCTGTCGCTGTTTATGCTTTGGGTTTTCGCAGATTACATACAAAGTGCCACTGCGTTTTACAATTTTGCATTTTGCACATCTTTTTTTAATGGATGGTGCTACTTTCATTTTATTGCTCCTTTATACAAAAGGTACTGCTATTAAACCGAAGTTTTGATTATACCCGTGTTTATGCATTCCGTCTAGGAATGGATCCGTCACCCTGCGTAGTTAGGATTAGTGGTCCATTTTCAGTGACTGCCACCGTATGTTCATAGTGGGCGGTCAAAGAACCATCAGCTGATGAGACTGTCCATTGATCTGGCAGCACTCTTGTTAAAGGAGTGCCGACCAAAAGCATGGGTTCCAACGCGATGGTCATTCCGACTCGGAGCGCCAGACCTCTGCCGGGCACACCATAATTTGGGAGTTGTGGTCCCTCATGCATGGCGCGTCCAACACCGTGTCCTGTGTATTCACGGGTAACGTGAAAACCTTGGCTCTCTGCTACGTTTTGGATGGCTGCAGAAACATCACCTACGTGATTTCCAGCGACCATCTTTTCGATCCCGGCATACAGGGCGTTTTCTGTGGTTTCCACCAGCTTTTGAGCCAGCGGGCTGACCTTACCGACAAACGCGGTGAATGCGGCATCACCGACAAAACCTTCATAGACCGTTCCACAATCCACCGAGACGATATCCCCTTCTTTAAGCTTGCGCTTTCCAGGGATGCCGTGCACCAATTCGTAGTTTACACTCACGTTGGTGCTGGCAGGATAAGGATAAGGACCAGGATAGCCCTTAAACGGACTATAACAACCGTATTTTCGCAGTACTTCTTCGGCTGCGGCATTGAGATCGGCAGTGGTAACTCCGGGGGCGATAATGGCTCTGGCGGCTGCCAGGGCTTCTGCATTGATCCGTCCGGCCTCGCGCATAATCACGAGTTCACTTTCGGATTTAATGGTTATCTGCCGATCCCAAGACATGTTGTTAAGCTTTCTCCAGTGCTGCAAGCATGGCGACGGTCACATCCTCAATGGATTGTGTGCCGTCGACTTCAGCAAGCAGATTGAGCGTTCGGTAATACTCGATGAGTGGAGAAGTCTGAGCAGAATAAACCTTGATACGGTTCATTACGGTTTCAGATTTGTCATCGTCGCGTTGATAAAGTTCGGAACCATCCAGGTCGCAAACACCCGCGATCTGGGGGGGATTGTATTTTTCGTGGAACACGTGTCCATTTGAACGGCAGGTCCAGCGTCCGCAAAGACGTTCGACCAGCAGATCTTCAGGAACAGAGATATATGGAACCAAGTTGACCCCACCCTTGAATTCCGTGAGCATTTTGGCCAAGGCATCAGCCTGAACCGGAGTGCGCGGAAAACCATCCAAGAGTGCGCCGTTTTTGCAATCCGGTCGAGAAAGTCTCTCACGGATCATGGCTATGGTCACATCATCAGGCACAAGTTCGCCCTTGGTCATATAAGTTTGAGCCAGTTGACCAAGTTCGGTTTGCCGTTTGAGGTTGTCTCTAAACAGGTCGCCAGATGACACATGCACCAATTCATACTTTTCAGCAATGATCTTGGCTTGGGTGCCTTTTCCAGCTCCCGGAGGTCCTAAGAGAACGTAATACCTGGCCATGTTAACCTTTGATGATGCTTTCGTCGTAACCATGCACTTTAAGCTCAGTTTCGATGATAGTGAAGGTGTCACGAACAACACCCACAACGATCAGCAAACCGGCAGCAGAGATCACGAACAAAGTATTTTGAGACAAGGGCAAGATAGCACCCAGGATGTAAGGCAGCACAGCCACGAAACCGAGGAAGAAAGCACCCGGGAATGTGATGCGGCGTTGAACCTTGGAAAGGTATTTCTGGGTTGGTCCACCACGAACAACACCGGGGATCTGTGCGCCCTGTTTCTTCAGTGTTTCGCCGTAATTCTGTTGTGTAAACAAAACATCGGTATAGAAGAAGCTGAAAGCCACTACCAGAATAAAGAAGATGATCGGGTAGATGACACCGGTGCCGCTAAAATGGCTATAAATCCAATACCAGAATCCCGTCGTTTGACCTTTGAGGAACCAACTGGCAATCAAAGCAGGGAAGGACAAGAAAGTTTGAGCAAAGATCAACGGGATCATACCCGCCATATTTACCATCAGGGGCAGATTGCTGCGCACCGGCATTGACATGCGGTTGCCCACACGACGTCCGGGGAAGAGCACAGGCACATTTCTGCGACCTTGTTGTACAAAAACGATGGCGAAGATGGTTAGACCGAGGATGAGGATGATCAAAATCAACATCCACCAACCATTTTGCTTATCAGCCAAAATGCCTACCAGATTGCTTGGCATTTTTGAGATGATACCGGCAAAAATGATTAATGAAAGACCCTGGTTGGGGATACCAAATTCAGAGATCAATTGTCCGAGCCAGATACCAAACATCGTTCCAGCTACCATACTCACAAGTATTGTGACTGTTGGTAAAAGCGATGCGCCGGTAAAACCAAAAGGCGTTTCCAAAACGGATGTCTGAACCATGGATTGGAAGATGTTTACCTGACCAATGGCTGATAATAAAGCCATCGGAATAGTAAGCATGGTGGTCCACTTTTCCATTAAGACACGTCCCTCACGGGGATTATCTTTTAATCGACGATCCAGTGCGGGGATGATGGGAACGAGCAGTTGGATGATAATTTGCGCCGTGATGTATGGATAAACACCCATTGCCAAAATGGAGAAGTTGGAAATGGTGCCCCCAGACAGCATATCTAAAAGTCCAAAGAGACCTGACCCTGCACCGCCTGCTGAAGCAATAGATGCGATCACATCGCGATTAACGCCAGGAACAGGGATGCTCGCAGCAAGTCGATAGAGGATCAGCAGAAGGATTGTAATAACAAGCTTCTTGCGGATGTCTTCCGACGTCCATAAATAACGCCAGGCTGATCGCTTCATAGAAATTTCTCCTCGGATGCCGGTTAGGCGATCAATTCGATCTTGCCACCTGCTGCTTCAATTTTTGCCTGGGCAGACTTAGAAACACGCGCCACCTGAACAGTGAGAGCGACTTTCACATCTCCGCGGCCAAGAATGGCAACAGGGTTCTTGGGTTGATGAAGCAATTTGGCATCAGCAAGGGTTGCCTGAGAAACTACACTTCCGGCTTGGAATCTTGCGAGTTGATCCAGATTGACCTCGTTATACTCCACCTGATTGGGTGGGGTAAATCCCTCTCCACGAATGAAGGGGAGGCGGCGGAAAAAGGGCAGGTTACCACCCTGGCGGTAAAGATGTCCGCCAGCGCCTGCACGTGAGCCTTGACCTTTGGTACCACGACCGGCGGTTTTACCCTGACCGGCCGAATTACCATGGCCTTTGCGTTTAGGAAGTTTGATTTTGCCTTCATTAGGCATGAGGTCGTTTAGTTTCATTTCGTTTCCTGCACTTCCACTTTTACAAGATGCTCAACCATGCGCAGCATGCCTTGCAATACGGGGCCGTCCACATGTTCCACAGTTTGGTTCATGCGGCGCAGACCTAATGCACGAATGGTTGCTTTATGCTTTACTGAATATCCAATGCCACTGCGCACCAAGGTGATGCGTAATTTTTTTACTTCTTCGACTTTTTTCTTAGCCATTCTTCCTCCGTTCCCAATAAGGGAGAAGGTCCTTGACGTTCTTTCCACGGCGAGCGGCTTCAACTTCAGGTGACTTCAGTTGTTCCAAGGCGTCGAAGGTGGCTTTCACCACATTCAGCACATTGGCGCTGCCGAGAGATTTGGTCAAGATGTCATGAACACCAGCTGCTTCAAGAACGGCACGCACACCACCACCGGCGATAACACCGGTACCAGCAGATGCAGGTTTGAGTAAAACAACTGCGCCAGCTGTACGTCCAACCACTTCATGGGGAATGGTGGTATTGGTCAGGGTGATCTGTCTGATGTTCTTGTGAGCGCGTTCTGTGGCTTTGCGCATCGCATCGGGTACAGCATTGGCTTTGCCAATACCGATGCCGATCTTTCCATGGTTGTCACCAATTACAATAGTGACACGGAATTGGAAACGGCGACCGCCTTTAACAACTTTGGCGACACGAGCAATTTCAATGACGCGTTCGTCATATTGTTGGTCGGTTGGTTGATAATCCATACTCTCCATATTAAGGCCCTCTTCTTCTCTTTTGTCCTAAAATTCCAGGCCAGCTTCACGGGCTGCATCAGCCAGAGCTTTTACACGTCCGCCGTAACGAAATCCACCGCGGTCGAAAACGACCAGTGAGATTCCCTTGCTCTTGGCGCGTTTCGCTACAAGCTCACCAACAAGTTTTGCCTGGTCCATCTTTTTCAGGCCTTCAACCTTGCCTTGGAGTTCGTGGTCGATACTTGAGGCAGCGGCGAGTGTGGTTCCGGTTTCATCATTGATCACCTGAACATATATCTCAGCCAGGCTGCGGAAAACACTCATGCGAGGTCGGGATTCACTGCCGCTGATCGTTTTGCGAACGCGGTTGTGCCGACGAATTCTTGCTTCGGTGCGATTATTTTTTGGCATATTCACTCACCTACTTCTTTGCGCCCTTACCCTTACCTGCTTTGCCTGCTTTACGGCGGATCTTCTCGCCCTTATA